>JALTWL010000236.1 GCA_027047045.1 Micavibrio sp. | reverse complement strand
CCTCTTAAAATTCAAGGAACTTCAAAGCCAAAAGCAATCAATTATAAAATGCCCGTTGCCTCAGCTCAGTTAAAGTCAGCAATATTGCTTGCAACTCTTAAAAGCGACGGCACAACCAAAATCACTGAACCACGCCAAAGTCGCGACCATACAGAAACAATGTTAAAAGCATTTGGCGTAAAAGTTACTGAATATCAATTAAAAAATTGTACAAATACTATTCTGATAGATGGCAACTCTCAGCTTATATCTCCTAAGATATTAGAAGTACCTGCTGACCCTAGCTCTGCAGCCTTTCTAACTGCAGCGGCTTTACTATACCCAGACTCTGACCTTACTTTGAAAGACGTATGTATAAACCCAAGCCGAATTGGACTGTACGAAGTCTTATCAATGATGGGGGCAAATATAGAATTTATAAATAAAAGACAAGTTGGTGGTGAAGATATAGCGGATATAAGAGTAAAATATACAAAAAATCTAAAAGCCGTTCAGATTGATGAGAGTTTTGTTCCAAAAATGATTGATGAATATCCAATATTGTCAATCATAGCCACAATGGCAACTGGTACAACTACTATGGTAGGATTGGGAGAGCTTAGATTAAAAGAAAGCAATAGATTAGAAAAAATTGCAAGCGGACTTAAACTATGCGGTGTTAAGACTAAAATTATTGGTGATAATTTAACTATTTATGGCACTAGCGGTAAAGCCCCCGCAGGCGACGTATTTATTAAAACAGGATTTGACCATAGAATTGCTATGAGTTTTTTAATTTTGGGTGGTGTTAGCCAAAAGCCAATTACAATAGATAGTGGCGAAGCAATCAAAACTAGCTTTCCTAATTTTTACAATATAGTCAATTTACTTGGTGGCAATTTGCATAAATTTGAGGGATAGAAATGGAAAAAATAGAAAAATTTAGCAAAATTATAATAGATGTTTGGAACACTAAAGCTTTAGGCTCAGACGTCGGCACTTGGATAAGTGTTATTGTTATTTTTGTAGTGTTTTTGGCACTAAGAGGGGTTTTTGCTAGATTTCTACTAAAAAAAATATCAGTTTTAACCGCCAAAACAAAAACGACTATTGATGATGAAATATTTAAAACGTTAGAAAAACCGCTTAGCTTTTTACCTATTGTAATTGGACTTTTTATTTCAACTTCCTATCTTGGTCTAGAAGGTCGCCTAGCCTCCTTAGTCTATGACTTTGAAAAAAGCTTAATTGCAATTGTACTTTTTTGGTCACTATTCAATATGATGGACCCGCTTTCTGTCGGGCTTAAAAAACTAGAGAAAGTTTTTTCAAAAGCTATGGTACTTTGGCTACGCAAAGGTCTAAAATTTTTAATATTTTTTATTGCTGTTGCAACAATTTTGGAAATATGGGGCATACAAGTTGCCCCAATTATTGCAAGTTTAGGTTTATTTGGCGTCGCCGTTGCCCTTGGGGCACAAGATATGTTTAAAAATCTAATCTCAGGACTAACAATCATTGCAGAAAAAAGATTCCACCCTGGTGATTGGATTTTAGTTGATGGTATAGTAGAAGGTACAGTTGAAAATATTGGTTTTCGCTCCACTCAAGTAAGGCGTTTTGACAAAGCCCCAGTTCATGTGCCTAATTCAAAATTATCAGATAGCGCTGTTACAAATTTTAGCGCAATGACACATCGTCGCATCTATTGGAAGATAGGAGTTTTATATAACAGCTCTATAGAACAGCTACGCAAAATTAGAGATGAAATAGAAGAATATATAAAAAGCAATGATGCTTTTGCCCCCGCAGATGAAGTTGCTACCTTTGTTAGAATAGATAGATTTTCTGATAGCTCTATTGATATTATGCTTTACTGTTTTACTAAAACAACAAATTGGGGGGAGTGGCTAGAAATAAAAGAACAACTAGCATATAAAATCAAAGAGATTGTTGAAAATAATGGCTCTGGCTTTGCTTTTCCAACTAGGTCGCTATATTTAGAGGCCTTTCCCAATGACAAAGCAGAAATATTTGTCCCTCCCCCAAAAGATAAAAAGTAAAATATAGCCAGTTCCAAAGATATTTATGATACTTAAATCTACCTAACACTGTATTTGCCCAAGCATTTTTACATAATGGGGCAAATATATGTGGAAGAGGTAGAAAATTACTTAAACCAATCGTCTAAATAATTTAATAATAGCTATAGAAAAAAAGAAAATCCCGCCTCTTAAATAACAGACGGGATTTTCTATATATGCGCAGCTGTGTGTGTAAAGCCGCTAGGAGGGTTGGAAGCTTTAATTAAAACTTTAAAATTTAAATATTACTCACCAGCACCAGAGATACTATCTGACATATTCGTGAATAATGTTTCTAGTTCATCACCAAGTGTAAATACAACAACACTAATAGCAACAGCAATACCAGCCGCAATTAAGCCATATTCAATCGCAGTTGCACCATCTTTACATTCTTTCCATGCTTGTAGTTTAGCTACTAATTTCAACATATTTTTTTCTCCTTAAAATAAATTTTTTCCCTTTTGCAAATAAGCCATTTTAAATTTTATAATTCGGCCTACATTTTCAGAATATCAGGAATAAATTAACAAATTCTAAAAAATACATACAAATCAATATATTAGATTACATAATGCGATTAAAATTAACATAAAATTTTATTTACTTTATATAGATG
>JALTWL010000235.1 GCA_027047045.1 Micavibrio sp. | reverse complement strand
TATATTTATACTTATTGTCCGCTATGTTATTTATATGGTTAGGGCCCTTAGCTCAGCTGGTAGAGCAACTGACTTTTAATCAGTAGGTCGCGCGTTCGAATCGCGCAGGGCTCACCATTTAAATCCCTGTTTTTACGGGGTTTTTTATTGTCTAAAATTTCAAGTAAAAGTATCGAAAAATACTGGGCTACCTACTGGGCTACTTTTCAAGGATAGAAAGTAGCCAGCTACGTAACATGATTATTTAAGCTTTGGTGCTTTTTGATTCGGGGATAAATACTTTGATGGGTCTTCTAACCACTCTATAATATCCTGAAGCCTAAAGGCTTTTCTTATGGCCTTCTTTTCACCAGATAGTTTTAAGGGTTTAGGAAAAGTTCCAATCTGAATACGGCGGTCAATTTCTTGTCTTGATATACTGCACAACTGAGCCACTGTTTTGATAGAAACAAGAGCATTAGACTGTATCATAAGAGAAGCCATGACCTGTGCTTCAAAATCTAGACCAAAACCACTTCTCGCCCCTGTAGTATGGATACTAAAACTGTCTGATAAATCTTTCTTTCCTAACAGAATATCTTTCACACGATTCTGAATGGAAATATCTGTATCTTTAACCATGATTCCATAATACACGTGCAAAATTAAGGTTTTGTTAATAAAGCTACAAAATATAATAAACTTGATATGCCAAATCAGTAATATGAAATAGATTATACGCCCTTAATGCTTAAAGTTTTCACCCATTTGGAATGGCATATTTAAATATATTTGTACGGACATCATTTCGGACATTTTATCCTATAAAATATTTAACTTTACCTTAACTAACTATCTGATATATTAATATTTATGAACGATAATAAAACGGACATAAAAACGGACATTTCAGAGGACATAGACAGAGGAGAAGATCCCTCTGCTATGGAACCGTTGCTCATTTCAGATACATCTAAGCATCGTGGCTATATAAATGACCTAGCTATTGATTTAGCAGCTAAAACTGCTGGATTTGAACGAAGTTTACCTACTCAGATAAAATCAACGCTAGCCGATATAGTTCGCACCATGAACTGCTATTACAGCAACCTGATTGAAGGGCATAACACACACCCTATTTCAGTAGAAAAAGCGATGAATAATGATTACAGCGATGATCCAGAAAAGAGAGATTTACAAAAAGAGGCCGTTGCACATGTAGAAGTGCAAAACTGGATAGACAAAGGCGGCCTAAAAGAATCTGCGTTCAAAGCTTCTAGCATTTGCAAAATACATAAAAGATTTTACGAGTTACTTCCAGAAGATATGCATTGGGTAGAGAACCTAGATACTACTGAACGTATAAAAATTGTCCCTGGTGAACTTAGAAAGCAAGAGGTTAGTGTAGGTAGACATATCGCTATAAGCCCTGCATCTATACCAAGATTTCTAAAAAGATTTGAAAAAAAATTTGTGTCTCTTGGAAAAGCAAAAACAGTTATAGCATCTGCAGCTGCCCATCATAGGTTACTGTGGATTCACCCTTTTCTAGATGGTAATGGTCGAGTTGCTAGACTAATGTCTCATGCTATTTTTCTTGATAGCCTGAATACTGGAGGCTTGTGGTCAATCGCTCGCGGTCTTGCAAAAAATGTCAAAAACTATAAATCTCACCTTGCTAATTGCGATTTACCTAGAAGAAATGACTTGGATGGACGTGGAAATTTAAGCGAGCAAGCATTGGCTGATTTCACAAAATTCTTTCTTGAAGTGTGCATTGATCAAGTTGATTTCATGGAAGGGCTAATCCAACCGAATGTTTTACGTGCAAGAATACTCGCTTGGGCAAAAGATGAGATAAGCCTAGGAAACCTTCCATCGCAGTCCACACAAGTCCTAGAGGCTATATTGTATAGGGGGGAGTTACCACGAGGTGAAATACCTAGTATGCTAGGTGTCAGTGATCGTCAGGCACGGAGGATTGTAAGCAAATTAATTGAAAAATCAGTTATAGGCTCAGACAGTCAAAAATCTCCCCTATATATTAGATTCCCAGCTTATCTAGCATCACGCTGGATGCCAGGTCTATTTCCTGAAGAGTAACCCAGTATTACTTTATCGCATTTAACACATGATATTATTATGCACCATGTTGCATAAATATATTACAGTATACATTGCATTATAGTGACAAAGTCTATGATATAGCTACTCTTAAAATTATTTATACTGTTGCTTTTAAGTATCCCTTCACGTTTATTGTTATGTAAAATTTTGACACATGTCTGTAGATTTGGGGGCTTTAAGTATTGTAAATATTTTTTGTGTAACTAATAAAAAATGTCTAAATATTTTTGAAATTAGCTATAACAGATAACTTAGATAGTTCTTAAAATTTATTAAAAAAAGGAAACATACTAATTTGCTTTTTAAATTTAAGTATATCATCTTTTTTAATTTGGTTTGCTTTTCGACGCACTCCACCAGATTTTGTTATAACCGACAAGTCATCATTCTCCATAATCATTGTATGTATATCATCGCTATGTGCTGGAGTGCTACTATATGCAGAAGCATAAAAATCTTCCATTGTTAAAGCATCACCATAACCTGTAAGTAATCTTGGTATATCATCATAAAGCTCTTTTTTTGCTGTTTCTCGTGAATTTACATCAAATAAATAAAGTTGCCCTTCTTCTTCTGGATTATAAGATAACATATTTAAGCCTGC
>JALTWL010000234.1 GCA_027047045.1 Micavibrio sp. | reverse complement strand
CTAGCTGCAATATCACGAGTTATCTCAACATGCTGTATTTGGTCTTTACCAACAGGAATTAAAGTAGATTTTTGGACTAAAATATCTGCCGCCATTAAAATTGGATATGTGTAAAGCCCCATATTTATCCCAATGTCTAAATCACTTTTACCCAATTTTTTATTTTTATCAATAGCAGCCTTATATGCGTGTGACCTGTTTATAAGCCCTTTGGGAGTAACTGCAGATAGAATTGTATTTATTTCAAAAATCTCAGGAATATCTGATTGCTTGTAAAATACTACCTTGTCAGTATCAACCCCAAGCGCCAACCATGCAGCCGCTACTTGATAGACATATTCTTTTAGTAATTTTGCGTCTTTTACACTATTCAAAGCATGGTAATCAGCAATAAATAAAAATGATTCGTTTGCCCTCTGGGTAAGTTTTATGGCTGGCTTAATTGCCCCGATATAATTACCTATATGCGGTAGCTCTGTTGGTTTTAGTCCTGTTAAAATTCGTTGTTTTTCTATTTCCATTGTCAAAAAGCTCTTTATTAAATAATTCTAAATCGAAAAAAGTTAGAATAATTAAACTAAAATAAAATCGCAATATTATTTAAATCTTGGACTTGTCTTTCGCCCTCTGTAGGATTTTTTTCTTTCAATTTTAAGCCTGTTCCAACCACCTTTTAAGTTTGGCGTTCCTCTTTTTGCAACATCAAAATAAACATCAATGGGCAATATTTGTCTTTGCACAAGCATGGGTAAAATGTCATTTAACTTAACAATTCTATCTATATAGGCATGACCTGTTTTATGATGATTGTTCTTGTTGAAAAATCTTGCATCATGTGAGGCAATTTTAGCATCGGTAAATTCAGGATTATTTTCTATTAACTCAATAATGGAAAGTTCTCCTGCATCTTTTTGGGGCGGAGTGCTGCTTGCAACTATTTTTATATCATTATTATCTACCCAAGCTTTCAAATCAGCATTTACCTTGTATAAATGATGATTATTTGATAGCTCCTCATAAATTCTATCAGTAATAACTACGTCATATATTTGCATAACAGCTGTCATTACTTTTTTAAGCCTGTTTGCACAACGATGATTGCGACCATACACATCATTTAGCCAACAAGCATCTAAAAATAATATTTCTTTTTTGGGGCTCATACTACATCATACCCCCTTTTTTTCATTTCTTGAGAAAAGCCACATATCTTATCTAAAGCAATATTTATTTCCGTTATTAAATTAGACATAAATCTAGGGTTTTGTTTATCATCATCAGAAAGTAAATTCCAAATAGAAGATTTGAGCGCTATTTCTATTTCTGATATATATGTCAATAATCTAGTTTGCTCAGCATAATCAAAAAACAAAATATAATTACTTTTATAAATATCTAGTAAAATATCATTAAAATTAAAAATCACTTGTGGATATTGAGAAAACTCATCACGGCTAGGGCTAAGCGATGTACCAATTGGTGGAATTGCTTTTAATTTTAGACCATGCCTAATTCTGCGACTTATTTCGTAAATTAAATCCAAAAAAGCAATATTGCTTTTAGGAATATCCAATTCTTTTGGGGCATCATTTTTTAAATGTTCAATTATGGTATCACAAATCTTAGAATAATCGCCCATATGAGAGGTAATAATATTTGAATTTTTTTCATATTTTGCCATCTCAGCAATTAAATTTGGTCTGTAGTCCCACAAATATGCACAAATAGAATCAGCTTTTATCTGATTACAATAAGTATCACGCCAAATATCTAAATGAATTAAGCGGGGCGGATTGGATATTTCATCAAAATCAATATTAGAAGACATACAAGTAAACTCAAAAAAAATTATTACTATACCAATATATAAGTTATACCATACACTTTGACATAATTCAATAAATATTATATTGCGATTATTGTTTAAAATGTCTATATAGTGTAAATGGTTAAATTATTGCATATTTTTTTAGGAGTAATTTTAAAATGGCAGAGCTAATTCAAGGTGAAACAGGCATGTGGGAAATTGTGATGGGGCTGGAAATACATGCGCAGGTTATTTCTAATTCAAAACTATTTTCTGGGGCGGCAACTGCTTTTGGAGCGGCTCCCAATAATCAGGTTAGTTTCGTAGATGCTGCAATGCCTGGAATGTTACCTGTTATCAATGAGTATTGTGTAGAGCAGGCTGTTAAAACTGGGCTTGGGCTTAATGCTAAAATAAACTTAGTTTCTGTTTTTGAGAGAAAAAATTACTTTTATGCAGATTTGCCTCAAGGCTATCAAATATCACAGTTTGAATTACCAATCGTAGGAGAGGGAGAAATTGAAATTGACCTGCCCGATGGTACAACAAAAATGGTAGGTATTGAACGTCTTCATTTAGAACAAGATGCTGGAAAATCAATGCATGACCAACATCCAAGCAAAAGCTATGTTGACTTAAATCGTTCAGGTAATGCTTTGATGGAAATTGTATCAAAACCAGATTTACGCTCAGCCGCGGAAGTTGCAGCTTATATTGCCAAAATAAGGGCAATTCTTAGATATTTGGGCAGTTGTGATGGTAATATGGATGAAGGTTCTCTTAGATGCGATGTAAATTTATCAGTGCGCCGTCCAAACGAAGAATTTGGAACAAGGGCAGAAATTAAAAATATGAATTCAATTAAATTTATCCAACAAGCAATTGAATATGAAGCAAATAGACAAATAGACATAG
>JALTWL010000233.1:8092-12611 GCA_027047045.1 Micavibrio sp. | reverse complement strand
ATATATAATAGCGGTAATTTACAAAATAATAGAGTTAATGAATTATCTATAGAGGCTATTGATACAAAATTTATCTTAGATACAAAAATCAATAATTTGAACATTGATGACACAATAAATTTTACCGCAAAAGCAATGACTACTGTAGAATATGCAGAAAAATTAACAAATAATATTTTAACACAACAACAAATATCTTCAACTAGCAATATTCAACTAAATAAAATTGCTGAGAATTTTTCTACTCCCCTATTTAGTTTTAGTTGGGACAGTTTACAAGAAATTTTAAAAATAGTAGAAAATTTAAATGTACAAAATCAAAGTATTTTTACCAATATAAACAACACGATACCAAATATTTCTTCACCCGATAAACTAACAGCTGCTATGTTATTTTTTATATCTGCAATAAAAGGTGGTAAAATTGAAAATTGGTTTGGAAAAAAAACTCTCACCTCTTTAAATGACTTAGATGCCAAAGATATTGTAAAGAAAATTATAAAAGAATTTACTAATATATCCAAACAAACAAATGAAATTGTCAATGATTGGCGCGCTATTCCAATTCCTCTTGCTAATGGCGATAAATTAGAAATAGTACAGCTATTTATTAAACAATATTTCACAGATGAAAATAACTCTGGCGATGATGAAAAAAATAGTCAAAATGATGAAAGCAATAATATCAAAAAGCTTCGCTTTATTTTAAATTTAAATTTAAGTCAAATTGGAAAAATACAATTAGATGGCTTAGTTACAAATAAAAAAACTTTAGATTTATTTTTTAGAACCAGTACAAAACTCACCCCAGAAATCAAGTCTGGTATAATCGATGCTTTTAAAATAGGACTGGATAAGTCTGGACTAAAAGAAGGGCAAATAATAATACAAAACAGCCCAGATAAATTTGTAAATATTCAAACCACAAAAGATTTTAGCAAAAATAACACAGAGATATTAGTATAAAGGCATTATTCCGTATTTATAGGTATTCCTGGTTGATATTTTACTTCCCTTACTGTTAGAGATGATTTTACATGTGCAACATTTGGGGCTGATGTTAAATGTTTCGTTAAAAATTTTTGATAATCATCCCAATCTTTAGCAACAATTTTTAGCATAAAATCTGCATCACCTGCAATCATATAACATTCTCTGACCTGTTCCCACTCTAAGACCATAGAAACAAAATTATTTAAATCTTTTTCTGATTGATGATCAAGCCCAACTTGGGCAAAAACAGTTACTCCATAACCTAAAATTCCTGCATCTAAATGAGCATGATAGCCATGAATAAAACCATTTTCCTCCAGCGCTCTGACACGTCTAAGACATGGAGGAGCAGAAATACCAACCTTTTCCGCCAAATCAACATTTGTAATGCGCCCATCTTTTTGAAGTTCACTTAAAATATTGCGATCAATACGGTCTAGTTTTACTCGTCCCATTATATATTATTTCCTTATATCTAAAGCCCAAAATTTAATTTAATTTAATTTTCTATATCTTGTAATAATATTATAATATATAAATTACAACAGCAAAGTTTTAAAAAATGTATGATAGAAAAAAAAATACTAAATCACTTTCATGTTGGGTTATAACAGAAGGTATGGCGGGTACAGAAAACCAATGTCTAGGTGTGTGTGATGCCTTAAATATTACTCCCACCATAAAACATGTAAAATTGCGTTTTTTGTGGCGGTATTTATCTCCATATTTTAGGATATTTAAAAAATATGCCTTTACTGGTGATAGTGATTCTTTTACTCCTCCATTTCCAGATATTGTAATTGCAAGTGGTAGAAAAAGTATAATTGCTGCTCTTTATATCAAAGAAGCAAGCAAGGGAAAAACTACTATAATTCAAATACAAGACCCAAGATGCAATCCAAAATTATTTGATTTAGTCGCAATTCCCGCACATGACCCAACTAGAGGTAAAAATATAATCGTAACCACAGCCGCACTCCATAGAGTAACAAAGGAAATTTTAGAAAAAGCAAAAACTGATTTTATTGATTTTACAAAATTTCCTAATCCCAAAATTGCTGTTCTTATAGGCGGAAACAGTAAATCTCATCAAATAAATGAAGATATAAGCAAAGAAATTGCCAAAAAATTAAAAAAGCTAAGCCATAATTATAGCTTATTTATTACAGCCTCAAGAAGAACACCTGAAAATTGTCAAAATATAATCAAAAATTATCTCAACGACCAAGAAAATATATTTTTTTGGAATGGAGAAGGGAAAAACCCATATTTTGCTTTTTTAGCCTACGCAGATATTATAATTGTTACAGAGGATAGTGTCAGCATGACATCTGAAGCTATTTCAACTGGCAAATCTGTGTATATAATGGAGCTAGAAAAGAAAAAAGTAAAAAATAGAATAGATAAATTCCACGATTTACTACAAAATTTAGGATATACAAAAAAACTACCCAATATTATTGATAATCACCCATTAAAAACATGGAAATATAAAGCTCCACATGATACATTATTAGTCGCTGATGAGATAATAAAAATTATAAAAATAAAAAAGAGAGAGGCAAATAATGACTGATACAAAACATTCAAAAATTTTAATTATTGGTTCTGGTCCTGCGGGATATACTGCTGCGATATATACGGCAAGAGCTAACTTAAAGCCGATGCTAATTACAGGTATGCAACCTGGCGGACAAATGACCACCACAACTGAAGTTGAAAATTACCCCGGTTTTGCAGATGTTATTCAAGGTCCATGGTTAATGGAGCAAATGCGAAAACAAGCTCTACATGTTGGTACAGATATGATAATAGATACAATAACAAAGGTTGATTTAAACTCTAAACCGAAAAAGGCTTTTGGTTCATCTGGTACTATATATACAGCTGATGCTGTTATAATTGCAACGGGGGCGCAGGCGCAATGGTTGGGGCTTGAAACAGAAGAAATATTTAAAGGATATGGAGTTTCTGCTTGTGCCACTTGTGATGGGTTCTTTTACAAAGATAAAAATGTTGCTGTTATCGGTGGCGGCAATACCGCAGTTGAAGAAGCTTTATTTTTAACAGGCTTTGCCAAACATGTAACTTTAATTCACAGACGCGATGAACTCCGTGCGGAGAAAATTCTCCAAGATAGAGTTTTTGAAAATAAAAAAATATCTATTATGTGGGATAGTGAACTTACAGAAGTGCTCGGCAACCCTCCCAATAATGGTGATAACAATGCACCGGTTGGGGTAAGCGCAATGAAGGTTAAAAATGTAAAAACTGGTAAAGCAGCGGAATATCCAATAGACGGTATTTTTGTTGCAATAGGCCACAAACCTGCAACTGATTTGTTTAAAGATATTATTGATATGGATAAAACTGGATATATCAATACAGCACCTGATTCTACTGCCACTAATATAGAAGGTGTTTTTGCAGCAGGTGATGTTGCTGACAATAAATACCGCCAAGCAGTTACCGCCGCAGGCATGGGATGTATGGCAGCATTAGAGGCAGATAGATGGCTTGCAGAGCAAAATACCGCTAAGAAAGATAGTAATGCCGCATAAATTAAGGGAAGAAGTTATAATTCCTGAAAATTTAGCTGGAAAAAGGCTGGATATAGCATTGTTTGCGTTACTGTCAGGGGAAAATCCTTTGATAATTTCACGCTCACAAATAAATGGCTTTATTGTTGAGGGTAAATGTAAAAATATATCTAACAATACCATAAATAAGCCTTCATATAAGGTAAAGACAGGGGAAAAATACTTACTGGATATACCAGAGCCTATCGCAGATACCCCAAAAGCTCAAGCAATTGAAATCGATATTATATATGAAGATAAAGACATAATTGTTATCAATAAAGCTGCAGGTATGGTTGTACACCCTGCAGCAGGACATGCTGATGGCACTTTGGTTAATGCCCTACTTGCCCATTGTGGTAATGAATTATCAGGAATTGGCGGTGTAAAACGCCCTGGTATAGTGCATAGAATAGACAAAGATACAAGCGGCCTTATGGTAGTTGCCAAAAATGATATTGCTCATCAAAAATTAACTACACAGCTAGCAAATAGAACTCTAAGCAGAATATATCTTGCCTTGGTTTGGGGACTACCATCGCCCCCTTGTGCTGTTATAGATAAAAATATAGCTCGTTCTTCTAGTAATCGTAAAAAAATGGCAATTGTTGAAAATGGAGGTAAAACTGCCATCACAGAATATGAAATATTAAAAATTATCAATAATGGTGTGGCAAGCTTAATAGAATGCAGACTTAAAACTGGCAGAACTCACCAAATACGCGTTCATATGGCAAGTGAAAAACATTGGCTTGTTGGAGATAAAATATACCGACCAAATAGCTTTAAAACTCTTAAAAAAGGTAGCAAAGGATTATTTGAATTACTGTATAAATTTCCACGCCAAGCATTACATGCATATAAATTAAAGTTTATTCATCCAAAAACAAATCAGGAAATGTCATTTAAAGCAAAAATTCCTGATGATTTTAAGAATATATTATTGG
>JALTWL010000233.1:0-8082 GCA_027047045.1 Micavibrio sp. | reverse complement strand
ATATAAATATATCATAGAATAGCGATATTGGTTTTTAAATAATTTTATTATTTCTCAGTTTTTTTAAGGAGAAAATTTGGCGATGAGTAATGAATATCCAGAACATAACATAGATAGCAATTTTGTTGGTGTATCAAATACATCTAACACAACAACAGATATGAACAATAATGTTACCCCCCCCACCCCAGATAAATCTAATAGCCCCAAAATTGCAAAAAAAGATGAAGAAATAGATTTAATAGAAATGATACAAAACTTATCTTCTGTATTAGTTGGTTTTGGCTGGGACGCACCTAAGACTACTGGCGAAAATCAAGAATTTGATATTGACGTTAGTGCATTTTTGCTGGGCTCTGATGGTAAAGTTAGATATGACACAGATTTTATTTTTTACAATAATCTATCTACAGAAAATGGTGTTATAAAACATAGTGGTGATAATAACAATAAAGAAGCATATGAAAAATCTAACAATGAAGAAGAAAATCCACAAATACCCGCAGAGTTAATCTTACTTGAAGGAAATGAATTAGAACAAGAACAAATAACTATTAAACTATCAGATGTACCTTTTGATGTTACAAGGATTGTGTTTTCCATCACAGTGCATGAGGCATATGAAAGACAACAACATCTAGGTCTTGCCAAAAATATGTATATGAGATTAGTTGATCTCAACAATAATAAAGAAATTATTAGATATAACATAAGTAATGATGATAGTAACAAAAATGATATTTTAATTTGTGGTGAAATTGTCAGAGATGGTGTTGACTGGAAATTTTTAAGCCTTGAAGAATATAAAGAAGGTGGACTTTATGAAGTTGCACACGGATACGGCGTTTATGTCGCCCCAACATAGTTTCATTACAATTTAAATAGAATTATTTTTTATTAATTAAATATGGGTAATTAAAATCATGAATAAAACAGCAAAAATTGAAGAACAGCAAACAGCAACTCATACAGAAATGGCAAATGCTATTCGGGTACTTTCTATGGACGCTATCCAAAAAGCAAATTCAGGTCACCCAGGCATGCCCTTAGGTATGGCTGATGTTATGACTGTTTTATTTTCAAAATTTATGAAATTTGATTCTAAAAACCCAACATGGCAAGATAGAGATAGGTTTATACTATCCGCAGGTCATGGCTCTATGTTGTTATATGCAATAAATTATTTAACGGGTTATGATAAAATACAATTAAAAGATATAAAAAATTTCCGTCAATTACACAGCGTAACTGCTGGGCATCCAGAATATAACCCTGAGGCAGGAATTGAAATGACCACAGGACCACTTGGGCAAGGCATATCTAGTGCAGTTGGCTTTGCTTTGGCTGAACGTATTTTAGCTGAAAGATTTGGCACAGATTTAGTCAATCATTACACATATGTTGTTGCAGGTGATGGTTGCTTGATGGAAGGGATTAGCCACGAGGCTTGCTCTCTTGCTGGACATTTAGGATTAGGTAAATTGATACTGCTTTATGATGATAACGGTATTTCAATAGATGGCTCTACTGATATTACCTTTACCGAAGATGTTGCCAAAAGATATGAGGCATATAAATGGCATGTACAAAAAATTGATGGACACAGTCCAGAAGAAATAACCACAGCTATTGCTAATGCTCAATTAGAAACAGAAAAACCAAGTATAATATGCTGTAAAACAAAAATTGGCTATGGCGCGCCAAATAAAGAAAATTCTTCCTCTGCGCACGGCTCACCTTTAGGTGAAGAAGAAATCGCACTTACCCGTAAAAATCTTAATTGGTCATATTCAGCTTTTGAAATACCAGACCATATACTAAATTCTTGGCGCGAAATTGGTAGTATGGGGCAAGAAAGCCGAAAAGCGTGGCAGGTTAGACTAGACAGCTTAAGAGGTGAAGACAGAGAGCTATTTGATAGAGCCTATAGTGGTAAAATATCTCATATATCTAAAGATATAATAAATGATATGAAAAAAGAAATCAGCCAAACGCAACCAAAAATTGCGACCCGCAAAGCATCTGGCAATGTATTGGAAAAAATTATTCCAAAAATTTATTCAATGATAGGTGGCTCTGCGGATTTGACTGGCTCAAATAATACTTTAGTAAAAGACTCTATGCCATTCATAGATAAACATAAATTTAATGGTCGTTATATAAATTATGGTGTTCGTGAACACGCTATGGCAGCAATTATGAACGGCATGGCACTTCACAGGGGGCTTATTCCTTATGCGGGAACTTTTATGTGTTTTTCTGATTACTCACGCCCTGCAATGCGTCTATCTGCTCTTATGAAACAAAGAGTAATTTATATAATGACACATGATTCAATTGGACTTGGGGAAGATGGTCCAACTCATCAGCCAGTTGAGCATCTAGCATCTTTTAGAGCAATGCCTAATATTCTAACAATGCGTCCATGTGATGCCGTTGAAACTGCTGAGGCTTGGCAAATAGCTTTGGAAGAAATGAAAACCCCTTCAATCTTAACACTTACAAGGCAGGCTATACCTACAATTCGCACCTCTCATACAGATGAAAATCTAAGTCGTAAAGGCGCATATGTAATATCAGAGGCTGATGGAGATTTTCAGGTAAGTATTTTTGCCAGTGGCTCAGAAGTACATCTTGCAATTGAAGCACAAAAAATATTACAGCAAGACAGCATTAAAACACGGGTTATATCTGTACCTTGTTTTGAACTATTTAATCAACAAAGTGATGAATATAGGCAATCAATAACTTGTAACGGTGGTATAAAGCTAGCAGTTGAGGCAGGCGTTAAACAAGGCTGGGAAAGATTTATTGGTCCACATGGTATATTTATTGGTATGAATAGTTTTGGAGATTCTGCCCCCGCTGATGAATTATATGAATATTTTGGTATTACAGTTGATAAAATTGTATCTTCAATAAAAGCAAAATTATAATTTAAAAATAATAAAAAGCTAAATGTATAGAATTATTTTAATATTGTTCTTATTACTTACTCTAAGCGATGCTAAGGCGCGTGCTTTTGATGTTAATAATTTAGAAAAAAAAGAAGTTACTTGCAAAAATATTAATAATACAAAAACATATCAAGCGCTATGTGTTGCGGGTACAAGAAATAGTAAAAATTGCAACGGCTATACAATGGTTGAAGGCATGGGAGATATTCCAGCCTACGGTCCTCTTATAAGCTCTATTCCCTATTTTATTAAAACACCAGATATTGATATATCTAGGTTAGTAAATTGTAAAAATTTTAGAGGATATATTACTATTTCTAATACTCCAAAAAGTAACTTAAAATCACTCAGTGGCAGTAAAACCGTTATATATGAAAATAATTATGAGAATTTTTATTTAAAAAAAGGCAATTTATTCATTGATTTTTCTGTTTTTGTAACCACCCATAACGTAAATGAAAATACCAAAGAATTTGCTTTAGAGAGTATTCAAGCAATTACAAAACATATAAAAGAATATACAAACGCCAATATCAAACATATTTCTAATACAGGCGCTGCTATTTTTATTGATAATATCACACTTGCAGAAACTATGCTAATTGCCCATCAATATGGCAACTCAAGAATAATGATACGTTGGCAAAATGGTGATATAAACCTATTTTTGTAAGTAAGATACGACCATTTATTTTTCTTTTTTACCCGCTACTTTCTTTTTAGTCTTCTTTTTTTTATCACTATAAACAAAAATGGGGTTAGTAGCTTTTTTAACATGTTCACCTTTGACTATTACTTCTTCTACGCCTTTTGTACCTGGAAGATCAAACATAGTATCAAGCAATAATTTTTCCATAATAGAACGCAAGCCTCTTGCCCCAGTTTTTCTTTCTATTGCTAATTTAGCAATTTCTTTAAGTGCGCTGCCTTCAAATTTTAATTCAGCGCCCTCCATTTCAAATAAACGTTGATATTGTTTGACCAGAGCATTTTTAGGCTCAGTCAATATTTTAACAAGCGCATCTTCATCTAAATCCTCCAAGGTTGCAAGCACTGGAAGGCGGCCTATAAATTCTGGTATTAAGCCAAAACGCATAAGGTCTTCTGGTTGGACTTCTTTTAAAATATCACCTATGCGTCTGTCATCTGGTCCTTGCACCTCTGCGCCAAATCCAATTGTTGTTTCACGTCCACGCTCAGAAATAACTTTATCAAGCCCAGCAAAAGCACCACCACATATAAACAAAATATTTGTTGTATCTACTTGTAGAAATTCTTGTTGTGGATGTTTTCTACCTCCTTGAGGTGGAACAGAGGCAACTGTTCCTTCCATCAATTTCAATAATGCTTGTTGAACTCCCTCACCTGATACATCCCTAGTGATTGAAGGATTATCTGACTTGCGACTAACTTTATCAATTTCATCAATATAAACAATACCGCGTTGTGCCTTTTCTACGTTATAGTCAGATGCTTGCAGTAATTTTAAAACTATATTTTCAACATCTTCACCAACGTAACCAGCCTCTGTTAAAGTTGTGGCATCTGCCATAGTAAAAGGCACATCTAATATACGTGCTAGTGTTTGGGCAAGCAATGTCTTACCACAACCAGTTGGTCCAATAAGCAGAATATTTGATTTTGAAAGTTCAACTTCACTACCTTTTTTTTGTCCTTCTTCCAAACGCTTATAATGGTTATGCACAGCAACAGATAAAACCCGCTTTGCTCTTGCTTGTCCAATCACATAGTCATCTAAGACATCATTTATTTGTTGTGGAGTTGGAATACCATCACCATCTGCGCTAACAAGTTGGCTTTTATCTTCTTCTTGAATAATATCTGTGCAAAGCTCCACACATTCATTACATATAAAAACATTTGGTCCAGCTATGAGTTTACGAACTTCATGCTGATTCTTACCGCAAAATGAACAATATAAAGTATTCTTTGTATCGCTTGTGTCTGATGATTTAGTCATTTTCTCTTTACTTACCTTTTTTATCTTTGAATAATCAACTTCAACCTATAGAATAGAGTAGTCATTTTAAATTGCCAACTATTAAAATTTAATAAAGAAGATTTTTTTCATGAAAATAGAAGAATTATTAGAAAATTTTGAGTTATTTGATGATTGGGAGGACAGATACCAGTATCTAATAGAGCTAGGAAAACAACTTCCTCATATGCCAGATAAGCTAAAAAATGATACAAATAAGGTAGAAGGTTGCACTTCTCAAGTCTGGATTGTTGCAAAAATTGATGATGATAACAAATTTGACTTTATTGCTGATAGTGATTCTCATATTGTAAAAGGCTTAATTGCAATTTTAAGATGTATATTTGCAAATAAAGATATGAACGAAATAGCCAAATACAATATTGATGAAATTTTTTCTCTATTGGGATTACAGCAACATTTAAGTGTTAACAGGCGTAATGGTTTTTATGCTATGGTTGAAAAATTACAAAATTATATAAATAAATACAAAAATGCTGGACATATCGTCTTAAAATAAGTATGTTACTTCATCTAGGGACTCGGGGTGTAGCGCAGTCTGGTAGCGCGCCTGCTTTGGGAGCAGGATGTCGGGAGTTCGAATCTCTCCACCCCGACCATTTTCACCAAGGGGCAGTTATTTTTTAGTGGGGACTGGTTGTTTTTTAGTGGGGGCTGGCTGTTTTTTAGTGGGGGCTGGTTGTTTTTTAGTAACGTTGGCTCTTTTTTAGTAAGGCTAGTTGTTTTTTAGTAACGTTGGCTCTTTTTTAGTAAGGCTAGTTGTTTTTAGTAACGTTGGCTACTTTTCATTGCAAGCTAAGCATTTTTTCCTTCCCCCAAAAAAAATAACTATTTTCAGCTATAAAATCCCTATATTTATTTTCAAAATTCTACGAATTTGCTAATATTACTCCTATAAAATATTTCAATCATAAATTTTTAAAGGAGTTATTACTATGAAAATAACAAAACCATATGGCAGAACTCTCACTCTTAAAGCTAAAAAAAATAACTTTCTAAGAAAGCTTGACCCAATTGAGCAAGAAGAGAAAACAAAAGACATGATACATTTCATGGTAAACAAAGACACCAGAGAGAAAAGGCTTTTAATCGCGCAGGCAATATCAATTCTTGATAAAATAATTGTAAAACCCACAGAAAAAGAAAGTGGATACCATACTGACCAAGCAAAAAGAGTTCGTAAACTTATAAGTAGCAAGCTATGGGAAATATTAAAAGCTGAACTCATAGCAACTGGTGCGGAACTAGAAGAACTAAAAACAATATGGAACTGGAAGATAGCGACTGTTTCTCAAACAGCCAATACCAATAAGAAAAAATACAATCAACATAAATACAAAGGAAAACTATACAATAAATTCGTCGGAAAAACAAAAATTGATGCTATCAAAGATAACGAATCACAAAAAATTGCAGAAAAAATATATGAACATCTATTCAAAAAAGAAATATCAAAACGAAATCGTAACTATGGGCTGATACAGCATAGAGCCAACTCTATCAACAAGAATGCTCAAACTCTTGATAGAGTGTTAGCACGGCTTGAAAAAAACACAATTACAGATGAAGCTAAAAAACAATATAAATCTACAGCTCGTAATTTGGCAAAAGATGTAAAAACTGTACTAGATAGTAAAAAACTATTCAAAAAAGCGGTACAAGAAATATATGAATATTGGAAACTTGTATTCAAAAATAAAGATGGCAGTGTTATGAGCATTGCTGAGGCAAAAGAAAAAAAGCCCGAACTACTAAAACTCCACCAAGAGATAAAAGAATATTACAAAACAATATTAAAAAAATCTCGCAAGCAACATCCAAACTTACCAAAGAATATGGACGAATTGTTCCATAAGATAGAACAAAAACTAAACAATAGAAAAGTAAACGACCTAATTAGGCTTGGCAAAGTTATCCATTATACTAATGTATCCAAAGGTAAAGGGCTAAAAAAAGGTAAAGGGCTAAAAAAAGGTAAAGGGCTAAAAAAAGTATTGCAACATAATGTCTTGTGCGAAAGTGAATATTGGCAAAGTGAAAAACAACATGAAATAAAAAGAAATGAAACTTTTGTCAGAATATGGCGAAAAGCGCTCGCTATGGCAGCAAGAACTATTAAAGACTGGGGAGATCCAGAGAGCAAACTTGAACCAGATGAAAATGGTATATACAAAGATATATTACTAAACAAAGAAATATTAAAGGAAGAAGTATATCTCAAATGTCGCGATCAAGATAAAGCTAGGCTGTTATTTAATAATGAACATATTGCGCGACATGAGTTTGAATTTTTCAAAATTGCGCGTTCAGCAATTAACGGACTAAGAAATGAGGCATTTCACTTTAGGGTTAAAAATAGCACCTCATTTATCAAAAATAAATTAAATAACGAGAAAATTGATAACAACCACCTAGATACACTAAAAAAATTCTGGAATGATGATGAGCTCAAATTAAACCAACAATATGCCGAGATTATGGAAGGCGCGCATATGGGCTCATATTTCAGCAAAGAAGAAAACAAAAAAATACTAAATGCTGCTCTAAAAAGTAAAGATGCAAATCTGCAGCTCCCCAGATTCAACCGAATTGTTGAACACGCAAATAACAATAAAATGAAAAACAGCCTTAATTTGCCCAAGAAGGTTAATCAAAATAACTTTAAAGAAAATAAATTTGAGCAATGCAAATATATAGCTATGAAATTGCTGTATGAGGGACCATTTAAGGATTGGCTACAGACTCAAGATACAGCAAAACTAAATAGCTATATAAAACAATCTATGAAACATATGACAATACAAGTTCAAAATATAAATAGAAACAGCAATGTTCCAGATTGCATGAAAAAAGCAAAAGCAGAGCGTGTTGGACTGTTAAGAGAGGGTGAAACAATAGAAAACTTCTTCTTTAGACTATCCGCATATATGGCATCAGAGATGAACACTCAAAAAAGCTATGGAATAAATAAAGAGGAAGCTAAAGAACAAGCCGCCTATATTGAGAAATTAAAATCCAATGTAATAATTCTGGCATTTGAGGAGTTTATTAAAAATGAAGGCTTTGGGTTTACCACAAAACTAAATAAAGACAGTGAAGAAAGCA
>JALTWL010000232.1 GCA_027047045.1 Micavibrio sp. | reverse complement strand
GGATTGCTAGCACCTCTGGTGAGGCCACTATGTCAGATAGCTTGGATTTTGCATCTGCAGAAGACAGCTCTATTACTGCTGATAGTAGAAAAACATCATTGCTTATTTTTAATGCTGATGGTGAAGCGCCTAAGGCCGTTCCTTTATCTTTGGTATCTAGGCTAGAAGATATAGATGTTAGCAGCATTGAAAAGACTAATAATTGCATGGTCGTTCAATATAGGGGACAGTTGATGCCAATTGTTCTTTTTAATAATAATACTATTTTAAAAGAAAGTGGAACTCAGCCAGTACTTGTTTTTTCTGATAGCAATATATCAATGGGAATAGTCGTAGATAAAATTATTGATATAGTTGAAGATGTGATGGACGTGCAGCTTGGTGCTGGAACTGACGGCATACTTGGGAGCGCTATTATAAATAAACAAGCTATGGACGTGATAGATGTTGGTTATTATCTAGGTGTTGCTAAAAGAGATTATTTTGCAGTGAAAGCAGGAAATATCCCAATGGAAAGGCGAAGTAAATATAAAATACTGGTTGTTGATGATAGTAAATTTTTCCAAGAAATGCTAACTCCTTTACTGGGTGTGTCAGGGTATGACGTAAAAGCAGTGAGCAACCCCAAAGATGCGCTTGAAATTATGGAACAAGGCGAAATCTTTGACTTAATAATTAGTGATATAGAAATGCCAGATATGAACGGCTTTGAATTTGTAAATACATTAAAATCTGAAAAAAGTAATTGGAAATTAGTTCCTGTATTGGCACTATCATCGCATTCAGCCCCCGCAGATATTGAAAAAGGGTTAGAGGCTGGCTTTGATAAATATGTAATGAAATTTGACAAAGAAGAAATATTAAATGCAGTAGATGAAATACTAACAGAACAAGGAAAAGATACCCAAGTGGGGGAAGTCGCATGACAAATACAAATAAAAAAATAGATATTTCAGCAGATGTAGATAGAGAATATTTAACGGCAATTATTGGAAAGCAAATATTTGGCATACCGGCCTTGAAAATACAAGATATAATTCAAGAACAATTTATTACTCCTATTCCTCTTGCGCCAAGTGAAATTGCGGGTGTTTTAAATTTACGTGGGCGAGTGGTAACTGCCATTGATATGAGAAAAAGACTGGGTATTGATAAAGATGACAGCACAGCCAATAGAAAAATGAATGTAGTCATTGAACATAGCGGAGAGCTTTACAGTTTAATCGTTGATAATGTTGGAGATGTACTTGTACTATCTAACGATACATTTGAAAAAAATCCAACAACTATGGAGGAAGAATGGAGTTCTATTTCTTCTGGTATTCACAGACTAGAAGATGAGCTATTAGTCATAATAGATGTAGAGGGTTTGCTGTGTTCTTTTAGGTAGGGACAAGCTTTAATTTAATTGGGGGAAGTATGAAAACTTGTTTGATTGTTGATGATAGCCGTGTAGTAAGAAAAGTTGCGCGTAAGATTATAGAGTCCTTAAATTTTACCTGTTTTGAAGCAGAAGATGGTCAAGTTGCACTGGATAAATGTAAGCAAGAAATGCCAGACGCTGTATTATTGGACTGGAATATGCCAGTTATGAACGGTATTGAATTTTTGCGAGAATTAAGACAGCTAGATGGAGGAGATGTACCAAAAGTCATTTTTTGTACAACCGAAAATGAATTTTCCTATATACAAGAGGCGCTTGCTGCGGGGGCAAATGAATATATAATGAAGCCCTTTGATAAAGATATTATTGAAGGAAAATTCTCCCAGCTTGAGCTGATTTAATTTAAATAAAATTTAAAACGAATAAGAAAAAGTAAGAATAAGAAGAAGAAATAAAAAATATGAATAGTGAAATAATTAAAGTTCTTTTAGTAGATGATTCAGCAGTAATTAGAGGGTTTTTACGTAGATTTTTAGAAGAAAGCCCAGATATAAAGGTTATATCTGCTGTTGATAACGGGGAAGGGGCGCTCAAAGAGGTAAAAAGACAACAGTTTGATGTTATAATTTTAGACATAGAAATGCCAGTTATGGACGGACTAACGGCGCTGCCTTTAATATTAAAAGCAGACCCAGATACACATGTAATTATGGCATCAACTCTTACTCAAAAAAATGCATCTGTTACTTTTAAGGCTTTAGAGTTGGGGGCAACCGATTGTTTGGCAAAGCCGTCTAGTACACGTGATATGTTGGATACTGATAGCTTTAAACGTGATTTAATTGATAAAACAAAAGAGCTTGCATTTTTAACTAAAGTTGCTAGAAGAAAAAGGCAAAGACTGGCTGGTAACAACTCTCAAAAAACTAATTTTACCTCCTCTCAAAAGATAGCAGATAACAAAAAAGGCGACAATGAAACATATAAATTAAAACCAATCCCTAATTTTTTTAGACCTAAGATAATTGCTATTGGTTCTTCTACTGGTGGACCACAGGCTTTGACAAAGGTATTTTCTTCTCTTAAGGGGGCAGAGCCTAAAATACCAATAGTGGTAACTCAACATATGCCAGAAAAATTCACTGCAATTCTTGCCCAAAATATGGCCAAATATTCAGGCCTTAATTGTTTTGAAGGTCAAGATGGACAAGAAATAAAAGCAGGGGAAGTATACGTGGCTCCCGGTAATTATCATATGGGTTTTGTAAAGAATTTAGATGGCTCTGTACAAATAAAATTAAACCAAAATACCCCAGAAAATTTTTGTCGTCCATCAGTAGAGCCAATGGTAAGAGATTTAATAGATATATATGGTGCAAGTAGCGTGCTTGCGCTGA
>JALTWL010000231.1 GCA_027047045.1 Micavibrio sp. | reverse complement strand
CATTTATTGGATTTATTGGGAAAAGAATTTAAGGTTAGAATAATTAATCTTGATGAAGATAATAAGAGAATGATTCTTTCTGAAAGAGAGGCTTTGAGGGAAGAAAGAGAGAAAATATTGTCTGAATTGAAAGTATGAAATGTTTATGATGGGGTTATATCTTGAGTAAGTAGTTATTGACTTTTTGTAACTATATGAGGTGGTATAGAATGATTAGTTCATATTTCTGAAATAACTTATTGACATGTGCATGATGTTAATGCTTTTGGTAAAGTTTGAGATAAAGTTAAGGTAAAGGTTATTTGATATGAGGATTGAAAAATATCATTGTCTATGAAACAATTAAAACCAGATCCATGGACTATTATACCTAAAAAATTTAAGGTGTGAGATATTATAGAATGAGAAGTTGTTAGATTTGTCCCATATGGTGCGTTTATTAGAGTTTATGATGATATAAATTGATTAGTTCATTTAAGTGAGATGAGTGATCATCCTGTTTCTAATCCTGCAGAGGTTTTAAAGTTATGACAAAAAGTAAAGGCTAAAATAATACTATTGGATGAGAAAAATAGAAAAATAGGTCTTAGTATAAAGCAAGCTAAAGATGAGTTATCTAAAAAAAATAAAAAGATATCTCCAAGAAAAGGTTCTCAAAGAAAAAAGCAGGCTAAAATAATTAAAAATGGTGATAAATAAAAAATCTTGAAATAAAAAAAAATATATATATACTCTTTATTTAAGTAGACCAATTTTGGTGGTCTACCAAAGACAGCAGGTTCCTTTTTAAAGGGTAAATCCTGCCGAGGTAGCCACAAATTGTTAATGTGGCACCTCTTTGTTTAAAGAGGTTTTTAATTTTTTATTCTATTTTTAGATGGCTTTTACAAAAGATAGGAAGAAAGCTTTAGTGGAAGAGTATAAAAATCTTATTGGTGCGGCTAAGAATATAGTTGTTATGAAGCAGTCTTCTATTCCAGTTAATGAAATAAATAATGTTAGAATGTCTGTTTATGAGGATGGATGAAAATTGCAAGTTGTTAAAAAAAGGCTTTTTTTAAGAGCTTTGAAAGAGTCTGGATATGATGTAGATTTGAATGTTTTAGATTGATCTATAATTGTTTTGTATAGTTTGGAGGATGAATTTAAGCCATTGAAGAGTATTAATAAAATTATTAAGAAGTGGAAAAAAGATAAGAAAAATTATGAGCTTTCTTATTTAGGTGGTTTCTTTGAAAATGAATGGAAAGATGTTGAATATGTTAAGGCAGTAGCTGAATTGCCTACTAAAGATGAACTGATTGGTCAATTTGCTTTTCTTTTGAAGTGGCCAGTTCAATCTTTTGTTATGAATTTGAAACAAATTGCTGAAAATAAGTCGTAGATAATTAATATTTTATTTAATTAAATTAATATAAAAAAATGGCATTATCAGAAAAAGCACAACAAGTAATAGATATTATTAAAGAATTGTCTTTACAGGAAATGAATGAGTTAGTTAAAGCTATCGAAGAAGAATTTGGTGTTTCAGCAGCTGCTATGGTTGTAGCAGGTGGTTGAGCAGGTGGTTGAGAGGAAGATTGAGAAAAAGATAGTTTTAATATAGAATTAGCAGAGGTTGGTCAACAAAAAATAGCTGTTATTAAGGCTGTTAAAGAGATTTTATGAGTTGGTCTTAAGGAGGCAAAAGAATTAGTAGAAAAAGCTCCTACTATAATAAAAGAAAATGTTAAATCTGAAGAAGCAGAAGCTATAAAGGCTAAATTAGAAGAAGCTGGTGCAACTGTTAATTTGAAATAATTTAATAATTAATTAATTTGGGATGGATTTAAGGCAATTAGTTATAGATAACAAGTTATATATATGAACTTTAAAATCTAGTGCAAATCCAAAAACAGAAAAATATTGGGCTGGTGTTGTTGATGGTTTGGTTGTAATAGATCCTGAGATTATAGTTTCTCAGTTGGATAGAGCTAAGGAGTTGGTTAAGAAACATAAAGAAGCTTGAGGTGATATATTAGTTTTGTCTGATAAACTTATATATAAAGAAGAAATTGAGCAAATTTGTGAAGCTAATGAG
Organism: Micavibrio sp.; assembly: GCA_027047045.1. GTDB lineage: Bacteria > Pseudomonadota > Alphaproteobacteria > Micavibrionales > CSBR16-224 > JAJFGX01. The sequence continues at coordinate 10,584 of JALTWL010000231.1, read as the reverse complement.
GTGCACTATTTTTCTTATAAGGTGCCTAGTTGAGTTATTACAAATTTTGAAACATTGTATTCTAATATTAAGAAGATGAATGATTTAAGAAAATTTATAGAAAGTGATGATTTTATGAAGCTTACAAAAAAAGAAAGACAAGTTAAAAAGAGACAGTTAGCAAAGATGGAAAGTGTTTATAAATGAGTTAAAAATTTAACTAAAAAGCCAGATTTGGTTATAGTAGTTGATGGTACTTTTTTGTCTAAATTTGTGGATGAAATTGTAAAGACTGGAGTTGATGGAATAGTTTTAGCGTCTACTGATTTTGATAAGTGGTTGGATGATAAACTAGTTGTTATGAATACTAATAGTTATGTTTCTGTTCCTTCAGTTTTAAAATATTTGCTTGAATAATGAATTCTAGTGAATTGGATAAATTGATACAAAGCGATTATATTCCTAGTGAAGTGGAGAGAAGAAGGGCTGTTATGATGTATTTATTTATATGATTGGTTATTAGTCTAATAAAAGGTTTAAAAAGTGATTATGAAAAATATCATTTTTATCAGGCAATGTGATGGTGGTTTTTATTTTTTGTTACTTTATTGATTAGTATAGTATTTTTGTTTATACCTTTTATAAAATTTTTGCCTATATTGTTTATTTTGTTTTTGATAGTAGTGAGTTGAATTTTTGTAAATCAAGCTATAACATGAAAATATACTTTGGATAAAGATAAGATTTTGTTTCCTGTTTTTTATTGACTTTGAAAGTGGGTTTGAGATTTATTTGATATAGACATTGATAATGATTTAGAAAATAATAATGAAAATAAATGACAAAGGTAGATATAAATTTATTAAAACAACTTAGACAAACAACTAATGCTCCTTTAAAAGATTGTAAAGAGGCTTTGATTGAAGCAGAGTGAGATATAGATAAAGCTATGGAGATTTTAAAGAAGAAATGAGCGTTGAAGGCTGCGAAGAAAGCTGATAGAGAGACTAATGAAGGTATAGTTAAAGTTGTAAAAGATGGAGATTTAATTGTTGGTGTTAAACTTGCTTGTGAAACAGATTTTGTTGCAAAGAATGATACATTTATGGAGTTAGCTGATAAAATTATATGAAAGATTAAGGAATATGTAAAAGATAATGGTGTAGACAAGGTAGAGGGTATAGATGGTTTGCCTGAAGATTTGAAAGATAAAATAATTAAAGAAATTATACCTGAATATATTTGAAAGATTTGAGAGAATATAAGATTGTTAGATGTTTTTGTTAGAAAGTGAAATGCTTATATTTACTCTCATCCTGGTAATAAGGTTGTATCTGTTGTTTTTTATAAGTGTAATAATACTGACTGTGAAGAAGAAGCTAAAGAGTTGGCTTTGCAGATTGCAGCTATGAGTCCTGAATATTTGAAAATTGAAGATATTCCAAATGATGTATTGGATAATATTAAAGATGAATTTAAAAGAGAGATGGAGTGAAGTTGAAAACCTGAAGATATTATTGATAAAATAGTTCAATGAAAATTGTCTAAATGGTTTAATGAAGTTGTTTTGATGGAACAACCTTATATAAGAGATGATTCTAAACTTATTAAAGATGTGATTAAAAATATTGAAGTAGAAGATTTTATAAGATTTAGTATATAAATTATATAAACACATGGCTAAATACGAATTTGTTGGTATTATTGATCCAACTTTATCAAATGAAACTATAAATAACTTGAAAGAAAAACTTAAATCATTATTGTGAAATATTGAGGATGAAGATGATATAGGATTATTAGAATTAGAATATCCTATAAATAAGAATGATAGATGATATTTTGTATCTTATCTTGTTGATTTAGAGCCTGATGTTGTTAATAAACTGAGAGATGAGATTAGATTGATAAAATGAGTTATGAGATTCTTTTTTTATAAAATGTGACCTAAGGATAAGTTTTTAAAGTTTGCAGAAGTTAATAAACAATTTGAACTTACAGAAGAAGAAAAAGCTGCACAGGCTAATGCTGCTGCGTTTCAAGATGCAGATGCTGCTGTTAAAATGTCTAATAATTAATAAAATATAAATTTATATTTATAATTTAATCTTATAAAAATGAGAATGAGAAGTGTTAATGAAGTAATAATGATTTGATGGGTAGCTAATGAGCCTATATTAAAAGAAAATAAAAATTGACAAAAGTTGGCAGTTTTTAATCTTGCTACAAGAAGGATTTGGATGACTAAAAATGGAGAGAAAAAAGAAGAAGTTCAATATCATAAAATAGCTGCATGGGGTAGATTAGCAGAAAGGGCTATGAAGTTATTGAGAAAGGGTGCTAAAGTTTATATTAGAGGTTATTTGCATAATAGAAAGATTCAAATTGATGGAGAAGAGAAACCAAGAATTGTAACAGAAATTATAGTTAATGATATGTTAGTTCTAGATAGAAGAAGGAGAAAAGTAGAACCAGAAACTGTTGCAGATGATACAGAAATGCCAGTTCAAGAAGAATAAATATATTTAAATAGTTAATGATTTAATATAGATGTCAAAAAAAACTTTTTTTTCAGATTTAAGAAATGAATATTTAATTAATTGGAAATCTATAGTTTTATTAAAAAGATATATGACAAGATTTGGTGATATTAAGAAAAGAAAATATACAGGAGTTCCAGTTAGAATACAAAAGAAAATTAGAAAATCTATTATAAGAGCTAGAGAACTATGACTTTTACCTTATATAAAATAATTATTTTAAAATGCCTGGTAAATTTAATAGAATAAGAAGATATAAGTGGTTAAAAAGAAAAAGGGTACATGGTTTTTTATCTAGAATGTCTTCAAAATCTTGAAGAAAAATTTTGTCTAATAGAAGAAGGAAATGAAGGCATGTATTAGTAGTTAGTAAAAAGAAATAATATAGATTTAAATCTTTATAAGTTATTAAAATTTCTTAATTCTATGATGTTTGAGATAGAATTTAAATTTTAATATTTTTATTTTCTTCCCTCTTTGTGAGGGATTTTTTCTAGTTTTTTATAAATTAATATTGTTTAAATGTCAGAAAAAATTTCAAAGTTGGATTCATTGGGAATAAAAGTTTTTTGAGAAAGATATGGTAGATTTTATTTATCACAATCTAAAAAATTTGCAAGTTTTCCAGATTTACTTGCTGCCCAGAAACAATGATTTGAAAATTTTATTAATTATTATTTGAATAAATTATTTGAAGAAATTAATCCTATAGAAGATATAGCGTGAGAAAGATTAGCTCTTACTATAACAAATCTTAAAGTTCAACCTCCTACTGTTGATGAAGAAACATGTAAAAAGAAAGAATTAACTTATTGATGAGTTATAACTTGAAGAGTTAAATTGATGGATACAAAGACAGGTAAAGTGTTGTTTAATAAAACAGCAAATATATGAATAATGCCTTTGATGACAAAGGCATGATCTTATATAATTAATTGAGTAGAAAGAGTAGTTATTAATCAAATTATTAGATCTTTTGGTTTATTTTTTTCGTATGATAAGAAAGAATATACTTATTCTGTTAAACTTATTCCAGAGCAATGACCTTGGATGCAAATAACTATTGAAAGATCAGGTAATGTTGTAGTTAGAATAAATAAATCTAGAAAGTTTCCTATAACTTCACTTTTAAGAGTTTTTGGTTTTGAAACTGATGAAAGTATTTTAGAATTATTTAAAGATAATTTTGATGAGGATGATTTTAATTATATAAAATATACTTTATCTAAGGATCCTACAACTAATGCACTTGATGCTGCAGAATATATATATAATAAATTAAGACCTGGTGAAATGATTGATCCTGAAAGTGCTTTGGATTATATTAAATCTTTGTTTTTAGATCCATCAAGAATTAGTCTTTGAAGGATAGCGAGGAGGAAGATAAATGCTAAGTTATGATTAAATAAATCATTAGATGCACCAGAAAGTGATGTTTTTGATGCTGAAGATTTAGTTGCTACACTAAAATATTTATTTAATTTGGCTAATCGTAAAAGAGGATATCATGTAGATGATATAGATCATCTTTCTAATAGGCGTGTTAGAACTATGGGAGAAGTTCTTTATACCTTGTTAAAACCTGTAGTAAGAAGATTTGCTAAATCGGTTAAATGAAAGTTGAGTGTTGTTAATGTAGAAGAAAATATAAAACTTACAGATTTGGTGAATTTTAAAATAATAGATAATTCAATTAAATCTTTTTTTGCTACTTCTCAATTAAGTCAATTTTTGGATCAAGTTAATCCATTAGCAGAGTTAGAACATAAAAGAAGGATAACAGCTCTTGGTCCTTGAGGTTTAAAAAGAGAAACAGCTACTTTTGAAGTTAGAGATGTACATCCTTCTCATTATGGTAGAATTTGTCCAATTGAAACTCCAGAATGACAAAATATTTGACTGGTGATTTATCAAGCTCTTTATAGCAGGATAAATGAAGATGGTTTTATAGAAACACCTGCAATAAAAGTTAAAAAAGAAGTTTTAGCTAAAAAAGAAGAGCTGATTAATAGAATTGCTGATGAAGATATTCTAGATAAAAAATGAGATATAATAGTTAAAGATGGAGATTATATAGATGAAAAAGCTGCAGAAAAAATTGAAAAAGAATATGGTAAACTATGAAAAGTTGTTAAAGTTAGACCATTTTTAACAGATGAAATAGAGTATATATCTCCGGAAATGGATGAAAAATATATTATAGCTGATATTACAGTACCATTAGATGAATATAAAAATATTTTGCAAAAAAGAGTTCCTGCTAGATATTTTATGGATATGGAAATTTTTCATGTAAATGATATTACTCATGTAGATGTTAACCCTTCACAAATATTTTCTGCCAATACTTCTATAATACCTTTTGTAGATCATGATGATGCAGTTAGAGCTGCGATGGGTACTAACATGCAAAGACAGGCTGTTCCATTGATTAAGCCAGAAGCTCCTTTAGTTTGAACTTGATTAGAATGAGATATTGCTGATGGGAGTTATGCTGTTATTAAGGCAGAAGATGAGGGAGAAGTTATTTATGTAGATTGAAGTAGAATAAAAGTTAAATATAAAAAATTATGAATTAAAGAGTATGAATTAATAACTTTTAGAAGATCAAATCAAAAGACTGTTATTTTACAAAATGCAAAAGTTTCGTTAGGTGATAAAGTTAAAAAAGGAGATATATTGGCAGAGTGACCATCAGTAGTAGATGGTGAGATTGCTTTATGAAAAAATCTTAGAGTGGCATTTATGCCATGGGAATGATATAATTATGAAGATGCTATAGTAATATCTCAAAGATTAGTAAAAGACGATGAATTAACTTCTATACATATTAATGAATATGAAATAGAGGTAGCTGATACTAAACTGTGACCGGAGGAAGTAACAAATGATATACCATGAGTTTCTTTATCAAAATTAGCAAATTTAGATGAAGATGGTATAGTTAGAATATGAACATATGTTAAATGAGGTGATATCTTGGTAGGTAAGATTACACCTAAGTCAGAATGAGATTTAACTCCAGAGGAAAAGTTAATACAAGCTATATTTGGTGATAAATCAAAGTCTTATAAAGATACCTCATTATATATGCCAATGTGATCTGAATGAAAAGTTATAGATGTAGTAGTTTTGGATGTTAAAAAAGGTGATAATTTGCCAGCTTGAATTAGAAAAAAAATTAAAGTATATGTAGCATCTACTAGAAAAATAGAGGTCTGAGATAAATTAGCTGGTAGACACGGTAATAAAGGTATTATTGCTGTAGTTGTTCCAGAAGAAGATATGCCTTTTGATGAAAATTGAGAAAGAGTTGATGTTATATTAAATCCTTTAGGTGTTATTTCTCGTATGAATATATGACAAACTTTAGAGACTCATTTATGATTAATAGCTAAGACTTTATGAGTCAAATTTGCTGTTCCATTATTTTCTAATTTTTCTAAGGAAGATATTAAAAATCTTTTTGCTAAATTGTATTTACCAGAAGATGGAAAATTTGTTTTGTATGATTGAAGGACATGAGAAAAATTTGATTCTAAAGTAACAGTATGATATATGTATATATTAAAATTAATTCATATGGTGGAAGATAAGATTCATGCTAGATCTGTATGACCATATTCTTTGATAACTCAACAACCACTTGGTGGTAAGGCTAGAGAAGGTTGACAGAGATTTTGAGAAATGGAAGTTTGGGCTTTGGAAGCTTATTGAGCAGTATATACTTTGCAAGAGATGTTGACTATAAAGTCTGATGATGTTATTGGTAGAAATAAAACATATGAAGCTATTATTAAATGACAAAAAATAAAGATAACATGATTACCGGAATCATTTAACTATTTGTTATATATATTAAAATGATTATCTCAAAATATTATACCATTAACAGAAGATAAAATTGAACAAATGCATCAAGAAAGGGTAAAAAAAATAATAGATTTATGATTAAGATGAATTACTGCAGAAGCTAGTAGTATAGATGTTGAATTAGATAGTACTTCTATTGAAGAGGATAAAAGACAAATGGTAGATACTGTATTGGAAGAGTTAGAAGAATTTGGTGAAATAGAGTAGTTTAAATTTCTGATTTATATAATTAATATTAATTAATATGATACAAAAGGATTTTGATGGTATTTTGGTTAGATTAGCATCACCAGAAGATATATTGGAATGGTCTAATGGTTCAGTTGAAACACCAGATACTATAAATTATAGAACATGAAAGCCTAAGAAAAAGGGTCTTTTTTGTGAGGTAATTTTTTGACCTGTTAAAAATTATGAATGTAGTTGTGGTAAGTATAAATGAGTTAGATATAAATGAATAGTGTGTGAAAAATGTTGAGTTGAAGTAACAACATCTAGGGTTAGAAGAGAAAGAATGTGACATATTAATTTAGCAGCTCCTGTTGTCCATATTTGGTATTATAAAGCTAATCCTTCGAAAATCTGATTATTGTTGAATCTTTCAGTAAAAGAAATAGAAAAAATTTTGTATTTTGTTAAATATGTTGTAGTTGATATTGACGATAAAAAGAAAAAAGAAGCGATAGATGATTTAGATAAAAAATATGAAGAAACTCTAAAAAAACTTGAAGAGGCATATGAAGAAGAAATTAAAAATTGTGATAAAGAATGACTTTCTGGAGAAAAATTAAGATTAAAAAAAGAAGAAATAGAAAAATTATATATAGACAATAAAAAACAATTGGAACAAGAATATAGTAGAATAAAATCTATTTTGGCTAATTTAAAAGTTTGATCTACAGTATTAGAAAGTGATTATAGAAATTTTTTGTATCAATATAAAGATTTTATAAAATTTGAATCTTGAGCAATAGGTATATTACATTTATTAGAAAAAATTAATATAGAAGAAGAAATAGAAAAAACTACTAAAATATTTAAGAAATTAAAATGAGTTGAGAGAGAAAAAGCTTTTAAAAGATTAAGATTGTTGATAAATCTTCATATTTCTGGTGTTAGACCTGAATGGATGGTTTTGAAATATTTGCCTGTAATACCACCTGATCTTAGACCTGTTGTTCAGTTGGAATGATGAAAATTTGCTTCTTCTGATATAAATCTTTTTTATAGAAGAGTTTTGATGAGAAATCTGAGATTAAATAAAATGATAGAGGCTTGAATGCCGGAAGTTATTCAAAAAAATGAAATAAGACTTTTACAAGAGGCAGTTAATAATTTGATTTTATGAGAAAGGAATAATGCTGGTTGATCATGAGCATGAGTAAAAGTTTTCAAATCTTTAACAGATATGCTTTCTGGTAAAGAATGAATATTTAGAAAGAATTTGCTTTGAAAAAGAGTTGATTATAGTTGAAGATCTGTAATTACAGTTTGACCTACATTAAAACTAGATGAATGTTGATTGCCTATTTATATAGCTATTAGGATGTTTGCTCCTTTTGTTATATCAGAATTAATAAAAAATAAAGTTGCTCATACTCCAAAACAAGCTGAAAAATTAATAAAAAATCAGGATCCAGTAGCTCTTAAATATCTTGAAAAAGTTATTAAAGATAAATATGTACTTTTGAATCGTGCTCCTACTTTGCATAGATTATGAATTCAAGCATTCAAAGTAAAATTAATGAGTGGTAAAACAATTAGATTGCATCCATTAGTATGTCCTGCTTTTAATGCAGACTTTGATGGTGATCAAATGGCAGTACATTTGCCTTTATCTGATGAAGCACAGAAAGAAGCAAAGGAATTAATAGCTTCTGATAAAAATATTCTTAAACCAGCATCTTGAGAGCCAATTATTACCCATACTCAAGATATGGTGTTATGAGCATATTATCTTACTGAGATTGAAACTATAGATTCTTCTGAATATAAGGGTATTTTTAATGCTATTGAAGATGTTATATCTGCTTATAATAAATTTGATTTGGATATTAAGGACCGTATTAAATTAAAATGGTGAGATGAGTTTATTGATACTACTGTTTGAAGAGTTATATTTAATTCTGTTTTGCCAGAGAAAGTAAGATTTGTAAATAAGAAAGTTACAAAAAAAGAACTTAAAAAGTTATTAGATGAAATATATGATATTTATGGTAGAGAAGAGACTGTTAGAGTTGCAGATGAGTTAAAAGATTATTGATTTAAATATGCTACAATTTCTGCAGTTACAATTAATGTTTTTGACTTGATTGTGCCTCCAGAAAAAAGGGATTTACTTAGAAAATGAGAGGAAAAGGTAACAGAAATTCATAATTTGTGGTATAAATGATTTTTATCAGATGATGAAAAACATAATTTGATAGTTAAAGTTTGGGCTGATGTAAAGACAGAAATTGAGAGGTTGATTAAAAAATATTATAAACCTTGAAATGATATTTATACTCTTATTGATTCTTGAGCAAGAGGTAATTGGTCTCAATTGACTCAATTATCTGGTATGAAATGATTAGTAGCTTCTCCTTCTGGTGAAATTATTGAGCTTCCTATAAAATCTTCTTTAATAGAAGGTTTTAGTCCTATTGAATATTTTATATCTGCTCATGGTGCTAGAAAGGGTAAAGCTGATACAGCTCTTAGAACAGCTGAATCATGATATTTAACAAGAAGATTAGTCGATGCTTCTCAAGAAGTAATAGTTAGAGAAGAAGATTGTTGAACAAAGGAAGGTTTACTTATTACAAGAGATGAAGCGGCAGCTAGAAATGAAAATTTTGAAGATCTCTTATTTGGTAGAATGTTATTTGAAGATGTAAAAGATAAGAATTGAAATGTTATCTTAAAGAAAGATACATTACTTACAAAAGAAAATATAAAGATAATTCAAGATTTGAAATTAGATAACATAAAAGTTAGATCTCCTCTTTTGTGTAAAACTCCATCTTGAGTTTGTCAAAAGTGTGCTTGAATGGATCTTTCTGTTAGAAAATTAACTGAATTGGGTACTGCATTAGGTGTTATAGCTTCTCAATCGATTTGAGAACCGGGTACACAGTTGACTATGCGTACTTTCCATACCTGATGAGTAGCTGCTACTGAATGAGACATTACACAAGGTATAAAAAGAGTTGAAGAACTTTTTGAAGTTAGAAGACCTAAAAATGCTGCTGTTATAGCACCTTTTGATTGAACTGTTTATATAAAGGAAGTTGGTAAACTATTAGAAATAGAAGTAGTATCTGATCCAATAAAAGAACCTTACATTATTAAGGAATGATATAATGTTGTGGTAAAAGAATGAGATGAGTTAAAGAAATGATCTGTTTATGCTGTTAAGTGAAAATCACAACTAAAAGTTAAAGTTGAAGGTAAAGTTTTAGAGGTTAAAGATGATTATATAGTAGTTTGAAAAATAGAAAGGTATAAAAGAACTATTTCAAATCCAGCATATTTGAAGGTTAAAAATTGAGAAAGGGTTTATAAAGGTCAAGCACTTACTTTATGAGCTTATGATATAAAAGAATATAGAGATATTGTTGGTGATTTGGAAGCTCAAAAGTATATAGTAAGGGAGGTTAAGAAAGTATATACTTCTCAATGACAAGAGGTTAATGATAAGTATATGGAAGTTATTGTTAAACAATTGTTTTCTAAAGTATTAATAGAAGATGCATGAGATAGTAGTTTTATTCCTGGATCTATAGTTAGATATGAAGAGTTTGTTAGAACAAACGAAAAATTAGAGCAAGATGGTAAAAAGCCAGCTAGGTGAAGGAGACTAGTATTGTGATTAACTCAAGTGGCAAAAGAGACTGATAGTTGGCTTTCTGCAGCTTCTTTCCAAGAAACAATGAAAGTTATGGTTGATGCATCTACAAGATGAGCTATAGATAAATTGGAAGATTTGAAATCAAATGTTATTTTATGAAGACTTCTTCCTTTGTGAGAAGTTTATAAGAAAAAATATTTCAAAAAATATCAGGATAATGAAAATAATGAAATAGGACAGTAATTTTTAACCTCAAGGTCTTAGACCTTGAGGTTTTTTGTCACAAAAATTTATATTATTCGTCTTTATAAAAGATAATTATAAAATAAATAATATTATAATAATGAAATTAAGAGATTATTT
>JALTWL010000230.1:2621-2826 GCA_027047045.1 Micavibrio sp. | reverse complement strand
TAACTTACACTATCATTTTCACTTCTCAACTCCAATCATCAATCTCAATTTATAGTTAATCATTTTACTTGATAACTATCATCTTCTTTCAACTCACTTGCTCATACACTATTTTCTGCTAAATCATCTGCTGTTATACTATCATTTTTTATCTTACTTGAATCCACTGAATTATTCGCTAATTTATTACTTGTCACAGCTTCAT
>JALTWL010000230.1:0-2521 GCA_027047045.1 Micavibrio sp. | reverse complement strand
TTGCTATATCTTCTGTTTTTACCTCCTCATCCTTTATATCCATACTTGTTATACTTCCATCCGATATCTTACTTGAATCAACTGAATTGTTTGCTAATTTATTACTTGTCACAGCTTCATTTGCTATATCTTCTGTTTTTACCTCCTCATCCTTTATATCCATACTTGTTATACTTCCATCCGATATCTTACTTGAATCAACTGAATTGTTTGCTAATTTATTACTTGTCACAGCTTCATTTGCTATCTTATTAGTTGTCACCGCTCTATCCGCTATCTCATTAGTATTTATACTTTCATCAGGCAATATTGCATCTTGATATACTTTCAATGTCCCACTCATACTTATATTTCCTCTACTTCCATCTATTACTACTGTACTATCTTTATTTGGTGTTCCATCATTAGTAAATATTATCTTCTTTATATACATCATCGCATTATCTAAATTCATATCTATTGTCAATTGGTTTGCTATCGTTGTGATTCCTATTGCTGTAAATATTCACAATACATAATATATTATATTCTTTTTCATTTTTTATTCTTTTTATTATATAAAATAGAATTACTGCAAAAGTATTGATCTAAAATACTTTTTTATTATCACCAAACTATTGTTCCACCATCTATCTTGTGGATTATCACATTTTACACCATCTGTTCATCTCCCATCAGGATTACAAGACCAATTAAATATCTTCAATAATGATACTTTATTATTATCTATATTATTATTTCACAATAATTCTTTCAAATAATTTAATCTTTTATTTGATGCATTTCATATTGTATTTAATGATGCTATACCTCCATGTACATATAATTTATGACTAAATCATGTTATATCATTATTATTATCATACCAACCTATCAAACCTCTTACTACGAAATTTCATCTTATAATAGCTCATGATGTTACTCATCATCTTCATACATATTCTCACTGCCCGTCTACCTCTTTCAAATCTATATTATTATCTATCAATATATATCATTTATCATTATATACTTCTAAATAATTATCTCATATCATAGATTTTTTTATTATCACTTTGTTTACTCATCATTTTACTATCAATACTGGATTGTATCAATCTTGTGTAGGATCATAATTTATATCTATATTTATATTATTACCTTGAGTATCTATACATCTTATTTTTCATATTTTATTAGTATAATTAAATTCTTTGTCAAAATATATATACTCCCATCTTCATCTACATATTTCTTCTGATTTCTTTTTAACTTTATTTAATATAGTTCATATATCTATTACTTTACCTGCTATACTTCATAATCTCCTTTTTCAAGTATTATCCCTTTTATCTACTCACAAAGTATTTATTATATTATTCTTCTCATCTTCACTTCAAAAATTTCATCTAGATAATGAATAGTTTCCAAATATTCATATATTTGATGTTATTATACTTGTTATAACTCTATTAAATTCATTTCAGTTTATATCAATTTTATCTCCTTGCAATTTTATATCTTCTTCAAAATTTATATTAGCTAACAAATTATTTAAATTACTTACCCCTGTACTACTAACATCAGCTCATACAAATCATACTCCTCATATATTATCATATATAAGTCATACTGGTATTACTCCATTTTTTAATACTAAAGTCCTCTTGAATCAACTTCAATATTTAACTTTATTCTTTGTCAAATCCATATCAAATCAAGCTACTAATAATCATTTATAATTTCAAATCGAAAATTTTACTTGTCATACTATAGAATTATCAAAACCATTATCACATGCTGTATATAATCATCATTCCACATTCCATCATAATCATGATTTATCTATTGGTATCAAATAATTTCATCTCATTAAATTAACATACCATCACTCCAACTTTCATTTACAATTTAAACTTTTTACTATGTTAGTGTTATCTATATTTAAGTTAATAGTTTGACTACTATCTAATATCTTAATATTTGTTATCAATAAAAATCATATTCATTTTTGTGGTGCATGATCTTTTCAGTTATAATACCTTATAATATTTACTCTATCCTTAAAAGTTTGAGCTAATCAATCAAATATTATAGACCATTTAGATATTGCATAAACATCTGCAATCATTATCATACTTACTATCAATAATAATATTAATCTTTTTAACATCTTAAATAAAAATATTATTAAATAAAACTATAATATAATTTTATAAAGTCATTAATCATAATACAAATTTTTAATATCATCAAAAAAAAAATGCTTGACAATTTTCAAAAAATTAATCAATGACGAAGATGAGAAATTTTTTTAAATAGTGATTTATGAATTGCTATTAAAAAAGCTTTATCCAAAGAAAAAATTGCTTCTATAAACAGAGAAATTATTATACTAAAAAAATTAAATAATTTATGAATAAATTTCGTACCCAAAATTATAAAATATTGAGATTGATGGTTTCAATATAAACGAATAGAAGGCACAACATTAAAAAATTTTTTATCAAAATAAAAAAAAAAAAAAAAAGCAATATTAAAA
>JALTWL010000229.1 GCA_027047045.1 Micavibrio sp. | reverse complement strand
AAAATGTTTAGAGCTTTGGAAGTAGCTTTTTATAAATTAACATGATTGCCAGATTTTCAATTGTATGGTAAGGCTGTTGAACAAGCTGGTGAATGGATATCTACTACAGGGTGAGCTTTTGTACCTGGTATAGGTTGGCAAATTGTATGAATGGCTATATGAGGTTTTATAGTAGTGATGTTGGAAAGAGAACCTAGAATTTGGGCAAAATATCCATTGAAGTTATTATTAGTATCATTTATTTGATGATTAATATTTAGTTATTGAACAAGACTTGCTGGTTGATGTACATTAAATCATCTTTTGGGTGGTGTACCTATGATGAATATACATTCTACAGTTGCATTGATATTTATGGGTCTATGATGATTAGTTGCCTTTTTAGTTATGGTTAAATTAAATTTAGCTAGATATTTTAAACATCAAGAAACAAAATGTTATGTAAAACATGAATATGAAAAAGGAAATAGAGATAGAGATGGTATAACATATGATCCAAACTATAATCCTTGGAAAAGGATTGCTACTTGGGTATGATTAGGTTTTATGTTAGCGTTATTTTGAATAGCTGTATATTGAGGTATAGCAAATCCTGAATGGATGCAATATTTGAAAAAAGGAGATCTTCATGCTATGTATAAATCTATTGATCATAAATGATTATTTTGGGTATTTGTTACATTACTTGCTGGTATAGTATGAGGTTTTGCAATGGCTAAATCTTGATTTGGTACAGAATGTGCTATTATGGCAGCTGAGATGTGAGAAAAGATGGCTAAAAATGAAAGTATGTTTAAGAAGTTTGGTATCCCTAATATTACTATAACTTTGTTTAAAGGTATGTTGCCTTTGCAATGAGTGGTAGCTAGTTGGGTAGTTGTTACAGCTTTTGTATTGATATTTTGGTGATTTTTGTGAGCACAACATGGTTTTTCTGATCCAACTAAGTATAAATATTTCCTAACATTATGAGTACCAATAGGTTGATTTTTACTTGGTGCTTGAGCTGTTCTTTTGATTTGATGTGAAATTAGATCTTATATGAGATTGTGAATGTTATATCTTAATACATTAATTGGTTTTATTTGATTTGCTGTAGGTTATTTGCCGTTTACATTGTTTTATGATCAACATAAAGCATTTTTAAATGGTACTATTCCTTCTTTCTTAAAAGAAAATCAAATATTTACTTGGCCAGATTTATTTGCATATTGGTTTACTTGAAAATCAGATTTTGTAGCTCATACTCAATGGGTTAAAGGTATTATTTCTACATCTGAATATTGGTCTACTCATGCTATAGCTTTGATAGTATGATTGTTGTGGTTTACAGCTATAGTATGGATATTGTTATGGACATTTAGATTTGGTAGAAAATATCTTGGAGTTACAAACAAAGATATTATTAATAAAAGTACTGAAGAATTACATCTTTATATAAATAAAGAAGATTATAATAAAGTATGTCCTATTAAGTAGTAAATAATATAACTTTACTTTAAGTTAAAAGCCTGACAATTGAATATGTCAGGCTTTTTTGATAAATTTAGTTAAATTAAGTATAATATTAAATAAGGGATATTTAGTTATAATATTGTAAATTGTTATGAAAGATATTAAACAATTGGAAGATAAGTTAAAGTTATTTTTTTCTAAATTATCTTTTTTGGAGTTAGATTCTCAATGAAAAGCAGAAGTTGCAAAAAAAGTAAAGTATAATGCATTAGCAGATAAGCTTTATTGGATTGAAATAATACTTTCAGCTGGTATAGCAACATTAGGGCTTTTACAAAATTCTGTTGCAGTAGTTATTTGAGCTATGTTAATAGCACCTTTGTTGAGACCTATAAATGGTATATCTTTTGCTATTTCTACATGAGAACAAGCTTTTTTTAGTAAGGTTTTGAAAGTTCTTATATTGTCTATAATTTATTCTATTTTAATGGGTTATATATTGTCTTTTTTAATATGAATTAAATTAGAAACATCAGAAATTTTGGCAAGAGTAAATCCTACTCTGATAGATTTGTTCGTAGCTATATTTTCTGCTATTGTAGCTGTACTTTCTTTAAGATTTTCTAGACTTACTGAATCTATAGCTGGAGTAGCTATAGCAGCTGCTTTGATGCCACCTTTAGCTGTAGTTTGAATAGAGTTATATCTAGAACATATAGAAAAAGCTTTTGGAGCTTTTATGCTTTTTCTGACAAACTTAGTAGCTATTATAATAATTTGAACTGGAGTTTTTTGGTTTATGTGATTTTATCCTCATAGAATATTACAGCATAAATTGGTTGTAAAAAGGATATTTTTTGTAGTTTTTACATTTATTATTATATTAATTCCTCTTTTTCATTCTTTGTTTTTGATAAAGCAAAAGTATAATATTGTAAAAGATATGAAAAAAATTATAGTGGATGTATTTTCTGGAAAAGTAGAAAATTTTAAAATTGATAACTTAAAAATTACTGATTTGTCAGATAAAGAAATAAATTTTTATTTAGCTTTGAAATTGCCTGAAGATGTATCTTTTTATAAAGAATTTGAACAAGAGCTTATAGAAAGAGTTTCTAAGCATTTTAATAGGAAGATAAATATTGACATAGATATTTTTAGAATAGCTAAATTAATTTCAAAAAAAGATGAAAAGGTTGATTTTATATCTTTATATAAGTCTAAATTATATAATTTTTTTGCTAAAAATAATAGTATTTTTAATTTGGTTCAGTTAGATATTCAGAAAGTAGATGATATATATATAGTAAAAATAGTAGGAGTTTTTTCCCAGATTAATATTGATGAAGATAAATTTAAAAAAGAAATGGAAG
>JALTWL010000228.1 GCA_027047045.1 Micavibrio sp. | reverse complement strand
TGTTGAGTACCTAGCAAATGTTTTAAGAAATATTCATGCCCCTTACTGCTTGACCCCAGCAAATTAGAACGCCACACAAATAAATTTCTTGGAAAATTATTAGGATTATCTGGATCTTCACAAGACATCTTCAATTTACGTGATTTTAGCCTGTCAACTGCAAATTCAACAATGTCTTTCCCGTCTTTTTCCGCTTTTTGAGTAAGCTTAATTGGATTAGTTTCCAATTGTGGAGCAGATGGTAACCAGCCCATTCTTTCGGACCGCGCATTACAGTCAATTAAAGAATAGTCCCATTTTTCCTTATCTGCCAGTGGCGAGAGTATTTCTTCTAATTCTAAAGTTTCATAACGCCATTGGTCTGTATGAGCATAAAAAAATGAAGTAGAATTCATATGTCTTGGTGGTCTATTCCAATCAAGAGCAAATGCCAAAGGCAACCAACCAGTTTGCGGACGCAATTTTTCCTGCCCAACATAGTGCGCCCAGCCACCACCTGACTGCCCAACACAACCGCACATAACAAGCAAATTGATAACACCACGGTAATTCATATCCATATGATACCAGTGATTCATAGCAGCCCCGATAATTATCATTGAGCGACCATTTGTTTTATCAGCCGTTGCGGCAAATTCACGGGCAACATTGATAATAATATCACGTGATACTCCAGTTATAGCCTCTTGCCAAGCTGGAGTATATGGAATATCTTCATCAAAGTTGCTAGCAACATTTTCACCACCAAAGCCACGGTCAAGCCCATAATTTGCCATCAATAAATCATAAACACTGGCAACCATTACATTTTTACGACCAAGTTTAACTTTTTTGGCAGGAATATTTTTTAGTAAAATTTCATCATGTTCATTATTTTTAAAATGCTCATGCACTTGCCCACCAAAATAAGGAAATGCAGCAGGAATAATGCCATCATTATCATTTTCTAGACTTAGTTGAAGTAACATGTCTTCTTGTTTGGCAGTGTTCCATTTTCCCTCTTCCCCCCATCTAAATCCAATAGAGCCGTGTGGTACAACAAAATGGCCAGTTTTTTCATCAATTGCAACTGTCTTCCATTCAGAATTATTTTCTTCACCAAGATTATCAGAAAAATCAGATGCTCTTAGCATTCTGCCTGGAACATAA
Source organism: Micavibrio sp. (assembly GCA_027047045.1). Taxonomy (GTDB): domain Bacteria; phylum Pseudomonadota; class Alphaproteobacteria; order Micavibrionales; family CSBR16-224; genus JAJFGX01. The sequence goes on along the minus strand of JALTWL010000228.1, from coordinate 1,686 downwards.
TGCCCATCTTTTTCTTCTAACATGACCAGAAAAGGCATATCCGAGTATTGACGACAATATTCTCTAAAATATTCACTTGGACTGTCTAAATGAAACTCACGCAAAATAACATGCCCCATTGCCATTAAAACAGCAGCATCAGTTCCTTGCTTTGCTGGTATCCAAGTATCAGCAAATTTTGATGCTTCACTATAATCTGGTGTAACCACTGCAGTTTTTGTTCCTTTGTATCTAACCTCAGTCATAAAATGCGCATCTGGTGTGCGTGTTTGTGGCACGTTTGAACCCCACATTATTATATAACCCGCATTATACCAATCTGCACTTTCAGGAACGTCCGTTTGTTCCCCCCAAGTCTGCGGTGATGATGGTGGTAAATCACAATACCAGTCATAAAAGCTCATACATACGCCACCCATCAAAGATAAATATCTAGAACCCGCAGCATAAGATACCATAGACATAGCAGGTATTGGAGAAAAACCAATTACACGGTCAGGACCATGTTTTTTTACAGTATATATGTTAGCCGCCGCAATCATCTCATTGGCTGTATCCCACGTTGCCCGAACAAAACCACCTTGTCCACGCACTTCTTGGTATGATTTGCGTAGTTTTTCATCTTTTTGGATAAATTCCCAAGCCTTAACTGGGTCGCTGTGAGTTGCCCTTACATCTAACCATAATTTTAAAAGACGCTTTCTAATCAGAGGATATTTAAGACGATTCGCACTATATATATACCAAGAATAACTAGCACCACGCTGACAACCGCGCGGTTCATGATTTGGCATATCAGGACGTGTTCTTGGATAATCTGTCTGTTGAGTTTCCCAAGTAACCAAGCCATTTTTAACATAGATTTTCCAACTGCAAGAACCAGTACAATTTGTTCCATGAGTAGAACGCACTATTTTATCATGCTGCCAACGACCTTTATAGCCGTCCTCCCATTTTCTATTTTCATCAGTCATCACCCCATGACCATTTGAAAATTGCTCTTTTGAAGTTTTAAAAAACAGCATTCTATCTAGAAAATAGCTCATCTTTTTTGTCCTCTCTTTAAAAGTTTAATATTCTTCTTTTTTTAAGATGCGGCAATGATAACTTTATTATCACTGCCGCACTGATAGCTAATATTTGTCAGCTCTTAAGGATTTTTATATTCTGAATTAGGCCGCAAATAAGTTACCCAATTCAATACCAAACAAACAGTATAAAATATTGCAAATCCATAAAGCGCATATTCTGGTGTTGTAGCTTTAATTTGTTCCCCAAACACTTTTGGAATAATAAACGCACCGTAAGCCGCAACTGCAGATGTCCAACCAAGCACAGGACCCGCTTGCTCTTTATTAAACACAATAGCAATAGTCCTAAAGGTAGAGCCGTTACCAATACCAGTTGCTAAAAATAAAAGTAAGAACAAACCAAAGAACGGCCAGAAATATTCCTCTGGAGTTGGTGATTGATATGCTTGTTTCATAAAATAAGCAACCCCAAGAGCACTTGCAACCATAACTATAGATACAATATGAGTTACTCTCGCACCACCGACTTTGTCAGAAATAATACCACCAATTGGTCGTATTAACGCGCCAATAAATGGTCCCATCCACGCAAACATCAAAGCACTTGGCCCATTAGGGTTAGCAATATTATGTGTCATAACACCATCTTCACCCA
>JALTWL010000227.1 GCA_027047045.1 Micavibrio sp. | reverse complement strand
AGTTTATCTAAAATACTATATGAATAATATTGAGTTTGTGTGTATTGATAATCATACATTTTAGGCTCCTTTACATACTAGGCGCGTAACAGCGGTGATTTGTCCTTTTTCATTTCTGATTGCAGTAATACCTGTATCTGGTGCGAAAACATCATTCCGATTTTCCTGTAAATTGTCAAGTACAATAGATGATACCAAGTAAATAGTACCATCTTTTGGTTTTGGTAAGTTATCAATACCAACAGGTGATCGTGAAATCACTGGGATACTATTGCCTTGAATTTGTATAGGCATGTTTTCTTTTTCAAGCATATTAACGCGGGCAACTTTTCCACTAGGTGGAATTGTAATTGTACTATCAGGTGTTTTGATATTGATTGTGTGGGGAGTTAAATTAACAAATTCCATTTATCTTTCCTCTTTAGTTTGTGGTTTAAGTTTTAGCAATAAAGTATTATTATTCAATTGTTTATTGATAGGGGATGCGAGACTCGAACCCGCAAGGCTTTTTAGCCGAAAGATTTTGAATCTTTTGCATATATTTATTTCGGCGCTCCTCCAAAGTTTAAATTTAGGCAGTTTTCTTTGTCAACATTCCATGCTTTTATAGAAAACGTGGTTATCTATTTGCCTTACTTTTATAAATCTTTTAGCCCAATATGGATTCACATAATCTGCGTGATAATAACATGCCCCCGGTACGATGCTTGTATTTTCTTTCTGTTTATATAGCTCATAATACATCCTAGCAACCTTTTGGGCTTCTGTCCAGGCTTTTTTGTCAACTTCATATTGTTTGAATAAGTTATTATTAGTCCAAGAGAATTGTTTATTACTAAAAATTACTTCACAATAACCGTCTCCCCATTTTTTCTTATATACACGTCTTGTGGTTACTTCTGCTACTGCTAATTTTCCAATATAAGGTTCTCCCCTTGCTTCAAAATAGATATTTAATGACAAACAATACTCATCTATGGTCAATATGTAGTTTGGTTGAAAATATAATAGAAGTATAGCAATTTTCATAAACATTTAACAACTTCCTCCCTTATGAAACAGTTTTTGTGCGTTATTCTTACTGTATTTATCAATAATATTGATTCATATTTTGTCCTATAATAAGGACAATTCCATTTTATTTTGCATTTATCGTTTAAGCATATTTTATTTATCATACTATTCCATGTACATATAGTTTGGGTTTTGTGTGGTTGATTATACAATAGACGGTACAAGGTTCAAATAGAAAATTTTGATGATCTTCATAGGTACGATTTATGTTTGATAAAAAATATAAAAAGGATATAAAAGAAAAAAAGAGTGCTTTCCAAAGGCAATATGAGCGTGATGCTAAAGAGTTATTATACGATCCTAGCAAGGTTCGTGAGCTTGTAGAAGAGACGGCAGAAGAATTAAACGCTATTAAAGAAATGGAAAAGAAAAATCAGTCCATTCATCGTTATGTGAAAAAAGCATATGAGGAAATAATGAATGATTTAGGTGGAGAGGTAAATGCATCATTTATTGAGTCTGAGTTAGCTCGCAGAATGGCCAATTTATCCTTGATTGCAAACAATATGGAAACCGCAATGGTGTATGATTTTGAAAATTTTGATTTTGATAGATATATTGTTTTAGTTAGAACTCAAACTGTCCTTGGCAAGACGATAGGGGTTAGAAAACGCAAAAAAGACGAAAAAGATATTACGTTAGAAGATTATATTAGTAAATTGGCAAATGATGAATAAAAAGCCGGGATTGAATTCCCGGCTTATATTCTATAGCGTTTTATTTTTTATTTTTTATTTCTTTTTCTAATTTATCAAAATCAATACAAATTTCTTTGCATATTGTTTTTATAACTGATCTTTTTTCTTCTGATTTGATTATATTGTCAATGTTAATTAACAGGATGTAATCATTTAATCCCTTTACAACAAACTTTTTTGTATTCTGATTGAGTAATAACAAAGTACCACATTCATATACATTTATAATATGATTAATAGCTTTTTGCATAAGTACATTATTTCCATTTGTTGATTTTATATAAAGACGAATGTCATGTTTAAACAAGGCTCGATCATATGCCCATGTTGGAATTTTTATAGCAATATAATGATACCCATCTTGGTCATTATAAAAAACGGATAGAGTTAATTCATTTAAAAATTCACTTAACACCTGTGCTTTATTCATAACGAACTCCAATTATAATATTATTCACCTACAAATTTGTATTTTGGTTTTTGTTTTAATTGATAATGCTTTTTTATTAGCGATCTTGCATCTTCTTTTGTGTCTAAATTGCAATATTTGCTTATAAAACGAGGAACAAACCAAAAATCATCTGGATTTCTTCTATCTAAGAAGCCCCATCCTATGGATGTTAATTTTCTTACATAATAATATTTACCGTCAGTTACAATATGAGGTTTAAATGGATTATATAATTTCATGATTATACCCTCTGTTTAATTTATATATTGATTAGGAATACTATGTTTAGCATAAGAAACTGCCTGTATTAGATATTCTTGATTGTTTCCTGCCTTTTCTGCTCTTTTCATAGCAATTTTAATTGCATCATTTAGATTATCGTTAATTGCAATAACTTCTCTACGTCCATATTCTTTATCATATCCTTGTGCTGATCCCCAAATTTCTTTAATTTTTACACGATAATTTTTTCCTTGATTATAAATGAATACATTAACATTATGATAATGATTACCTGGAACATGTCTGAAGCGTTTTCCCTTATATCCAGTAGCAATAATATTACATTGAGTTTTATGCATAACTGATTCTTCCTTTTTGATTAAATTACTTTGATGACTCTTTTACTATTCCAATTATAATTCCAATAATACACATTATTACAAACAGTATGA
>JALTWL010000226.1 GCA_027047045.1 Micavibrio sp. | reverse complement strand
CCTCCCGTAGGAGTCTGGACCGTGTCTCAGTTCCAGTGTGGCTGATCATCCTCTCAGACCAGCTACCAATCGTAGCCATGGTAAGCCGTTACCTTACCATCTAGCTAATTGGGCGCGGGCACATCTTCTGGCGATAAATCTTTACCCCGGAGGGACCATACAGTATTAGTATTCGTTTCCAAATATTATTCTGTACCAAAAGGTAGTTTCCCACGTGTTACTCACCCGTGCGCCACTCTCCACCACCCGAAGGTAGCTTCCCGTTCGACTTGCATGTGTTAGGCCTGCCGCCAGCGTTCGTTCTGAGCCAGGATCAAACTCTCAAGTTAAAAATAACCTAAAAATTGAACCTAATGCTTAACTCACTAAACAATTAAGAAATTTTGGTCGTATAAAAAATTGACCAGGACTTAATTTTATTTATTTACACGTATTTGTGTCTTACACGTTTAAGATACACGCTAAACAAAACAAGTCTTGGTTTATATTCAAAAATGTAAAATACATTTTCACTCAAGAATCGCTGTCTGCGTATCTCTTTCTTATCATATCTACGATTTTCAAAAACCCTTGTCTTACCTAAAAGACCCAAGCAAACCAACCTACGAATAAATTCGCAAACATGTTCAGCTTGATGCTTTTCTGTGAAACCACAGTCGAGAACGCAAATCTATAACAATAAAAAAAAGAAGTCAAGTAAGTTTTTATCTTTTTTTATTTATTTGCCCCCTCAAAAAATTCCTGCGTTTCCTGAGCAGCGAAATGAGTTATATGCTTTGTTTTTATAAATGTCAAAATGTTTTTTAAAAAAATATAAAAAGCTTGTAAATACTTGCATCTTCAAGTATTTTTTAGTTGTAGATTATTTTTAAATATTCAAATTTCAGGCTTTATCTTAAATTATGATTCAATTTATTGACGTTAAATTACAACATGATTCTCTAATCACTATCTTAGACAGAATAAATTTTTTTATAGATAGTGGCGAATATATCTATCTAACTGGCAATAATGGTGCGGGTAAAACTTCTATTTTATCACTTATCCATATGCAAAATTTACCAACTGCTGGACAGATTCGTTTATTTGGTCGTGATGTCAGTAAGTTAAGCAATAATCAAAAAGCACATCTTAGAAGAAAAATCGGTATATTATTTCAAGAGGCAAAATTTATAGAACATATATCTATATTTGATAATATTGCGATTCCTCTTAGAATCATAAAAACACCAGAAAAAAAAGTAACACATAATGTAAATGAATTGCTTAAATGGCTTGGGCTTAGCTGTAAAGCAAATATGTTGCCATCTTTACTATCTGGTGGAGAAAGGCAACTTGTTTCTTTGGCGCGTGCTGTAATTGCACGCCCAAGCTTAATACTTGCAGATGAGCCCACAGCCCATATTGATATTTCAGCAATGAAAAAAATAATTTTATTATTAGAAGAACTAAATAGTTTGGGTACAACAATAGTGATGAGCACTCATGATCAATGGATATTGGACAATTTCCCCAAAAAAACTATTCATTTACAAAATGGCTTAATATTAGATAATGATTCGAATAGTCAAAACAAACTCCAAAAGCTATATAATTAGATATGTCCAAAAATAAACAAGATAATATTTGTAACTATAAATATCCAAAAAACTTAAGTTCTTTGGCAAATAATCCTGCGAATCGCTATATTTATTTAAAAATAGCAATTTTCACTACTTTGATTATTTCTATATTTATTGCTTGGTATAGCCTTTATATGACAATTACTGAAAAACGCTCTCTTATTACCAATATATATACAATTATATTTTCTTATAGCCCAAGTGATTCTCGCCCTCCCCAACAACACGCTAACCTTGCTTTTGATGAATTAAAAAAACAAAATTTTATTTATGATATAAAGTTAATTGATAATTCAAAATTACTTAAATCTGCGAAATTTGATGAAAGGGTAAAAATACCCGCCATGTTATATGTTAGAGTAAAAGCTAACTCTGGTGATGAATTTCAATTATTTCTACAAAAAATGCGTAGCGCTCTACCCAAATTCACTATTAAAAACCATAGTGATGATAGCCGAATCAGCAGACTAATAAAACGCTACAATAATTTTTTAGTAATTTTATCTATGTGTAGTTTTTCTGCCTTATTGTTATTATTTTCGGTGCTTTGGTTAATTTTAGATAAATGGCTTATTCCTTAAAAAAAAACTATAGAAATATTAAATGTCATTGGTAGTGATGAACAAAATATTATAGATATATTTAAAACGCGCTTAAAAAAAGATATTTATCAAGGAGCATTATTTGGAATATTTATATCCGCAATCATATTATATATAATTTTACAGTTAGTTGAGGTTAACGACATTTTAAATATTAAAAATAGCAATTCGCTATATATAGCTTTTCTTGTTTTTGCTATTGCTAATGCTTTGTTTATATATATTATAGTTAAGCTTCGCGCTATCAGTATATTTAAAACATATATCAAAAAAGGATATTAGAGAATTTTTGTGATAATGGATAAGATACGTTCTTTGCTATTTAACTTTTTATTTTTTTTGGGCTCTCTTTTTATGAGTATCGCATTACTTTGGGTTTTGCTCTTGCCCAAAAATTATGCTTGGCGCATTATATCTACTTGTTATTTTGGATATTTAGATATAATTGAAAGATATGTTTTAGGTTTAAAACTTAAAATTGAAGGTATTGAAAATCTTCCAGAGCAAGGCTCTTTTATACTAGCCGCTAAACACCAATCGGCATATGAAACATTAAAATTACCACTAATTTTAAAAAATCCTGCCATAGTTTTAAAAAAAGAACTAACATGGATACCTATTTGGGGCTGGTATCCTAAAAAAATGGGTATGATTCCAATTGACAGAGGCTCTGCCACCACGGCAATGCGTT
>JALTWL010000225.1 GCA_027047045.1 Micavibrio sp. | reverse complement strand
TTCTTTTTGGAAACTACATTTTTGATTATATTGCTTTTTGGGTGGGATAAAGTTAGTCCAAAAGTTCAACTTATTTCAGCATGGCTTACAGCATTATGAACTAATCTTTCTTGATTATGGATATTGATAGCTAATGCATGGATGCAACATCCTGTTTGAATGCAATTTAATCCTGATACAATGAGACAGGAAATGGTTGATTTTATTGAAGTTGTAACTAATCCTGTAGCAGTAGCAAAATTTATACATACTATGATGAGTTCTTTTACTTTAGCATCAGTTGTTGTAATATGAATAAGTGCATATTTGATTTTGAAAAATAAAGAGCCTAAACTAGCTAAAAAATCTATATTAGTAGCTTCTATATTTGGTATGCTTTCTTCTATTATGACAGTTATTTCTGGTGATATCGCTGCTAAGGAAGTTGGTAAATATCAACCTATGAAATTAGCTGCAATGGAAGCGTTAAATGAGTGAAGTAAATGAGCTTGATTGAAATTATTTTCTATTGTGTTATGACAAAACGAAGATTGAACTTATAAGACTATGTTTGATATAGAAATTCCTTATATGTTATCTTTTCTTGCAAAAAATGATTTTAATGCTTTTGTACCTTGAATAAAAGATCTATTGTATTGAAATCCACAATATGGAGTAGAGTCAGCTATTGATAAGATTCAAAAATGAAAAATAGCTTTGGAAGCTTTAAAGAAATATAGATCAATAGAAGATAAAAATTCTCCAGAAGCTAAAGAAGCTCTTACAACTTTTAGAGAGTATGAGAAATATTTTGGTTATGCATATTTTGATGAAAATAGTCTTAGAGAACTTGTCCCATTAACTCCATTGCTTTTTTATTCTTTTCGTTATATGGTTTGATTATGATTTTTTTTGATTTTATTTATGATATTAGCTTTTGTTTATGTATATAAAAATAATATAGATACTAAAAAATGGTTTTTGAAGTTAGCAGTAATAATGATACCATTAACTTATTTATGATCTGAGTTATGATGGGTAGTTGCAGAGGTATGAAGACAGCCATGGATAATTCAAGATTTATTACCAACTAAAGTTGCAACAACTGCAGCTAGTGCCTGACAATTGATATTTATATTTTCTATGTTTGCTGTTATTTTTACATTGTTATTGATAGCTGCGTTAAAAATAGCTTTTGCTAGAATAAGACAATGATTTTAGTTTTTATATATTTAAATTATTATAAAAATGTTCCATACATGGTCTTATGAGGCTTTACAACATTATTGGTGGTTTTTAATTGCAGTTTTAGTTGGTCTATTGGTTTTTGGATTATATGTCCAATGATGACAAGTAGTTGCTTGGATTTTGGCTAAAACAAAGGAAGAAAAGGAAGCTATATATGCACTTTTGTCAACTAAATATCATACTACTTTTACTACATTAGTTGTATTTGGAGGAGCTTTTTTTGCTAGTTTTCCTTTGTTTTATAGTACTAGTTTTGGAGGTGCATTTTGGGTATGGTTGACTATTTTATTTTTATTTATAGTTCAAGCAGTATCTTTTAAATATAGAACAGAATTGAATAATTTTCTTGGAGAAAAGGTTTATAATGTATTTTTGTTGTTAAATTGATTATTGGCTCCATTTTTATTATGAGTAGCTGTAGGAACTTTTTTTACAGGGGCTAATTTTACAGTAAATAAAGTAAATTTGTTATGAGGATGAGTTATTTCTCAATGGGCTAATAATTGGCATTGATTAGAGGCTTTATGGAATACTAATCAAGGTTGATGGATTTTGAATATATCATTGGGTTTGACTTTAGTATTTTTGTCTATGATTTTGGGTACATTATTTTTGATTAATTCTGTAGGTATACCTTCTATTGTAGATAGAGCTAGAAATTTATTAAAGAAGTTATTAATTTTATTAGTAATTTCATTAGCTGTATTTTTGTTTAAATTGTTAACTATTAGTGGTTTTGCTTATGATCAGACTGGTAAAATATTTATGGAGCCTTATAAATATTTAAAAAATCTTTTATCTATGTGGTATGTATTGGTATTATTTTTGTTAGGAGTAATTATGATAGTTGTATGAGTTTTTAAAAGTATAACTGATAAAAATTTTTATAAATGATTTTGGATAAGTTGATTAGGTAGTGTATTTGTGTGAATTGTTTTATTTTTATTAGCTTGATATAATAATACCGCATTTTATCCTTCACTTGTTGATTTGCAAAGTAGTTTGACTATACAAAATGCTTCTTCATCAAAATTTACTTTGGTAGTAATGAGTTATGTATCATTACTTATACCTTTTGTATTAGCTTATATAGCTCGGGTATGGAAAATAATAACATCACCTAAAGTTGTTGAGAAAATTGAACAAGAATGATATTAATTATTTATATAATTAAATTTATTAAAAATGGAAAAATTATTATTATTTTTGTCTTGGCCTTTGGTTATTTTTATAGCTTTAATATTGTCTTTTAAATTTGTCAAGTCTTGGGAGAAAAAATATGATTAAAATTTAATAGTTTATTATTAAAATTGTTATAATTAATTTACAGTTTTATTTTATTAAAACAAAAATCATTATGGAAAAGAAAAAATTAGTTATTATAGGTGGTTGATTTGGTTGACTTAGAGTATTTCATAATTTAGCTTGAAAATCATATTTTGATATAACTCTTATAGATTCTAGAGAAAAAGCTTTGGTTAGACCTATGATGCCGGAAGTTGCTTATGAGTGAAAATCAGTAGAAGATACGTTGTTTCCTTTGAGACCTGTAATAGAAGGCAAATGACATACTTTTTTGAATAATGAAGTGGTTCAGGTCAAACCAAAAGAAAATAAAGTTGTTTTGAAGAATTGAACAGAGATAGAGTATGATTATTTAGTGATAGCTACATGAGCTAAAAAAGATT
>JALTWL010000224.1:1100-2927 GCA_027047045.1 Micavibrio sp. | reverse complement strand
AACTCTTGTAGAGGAAGCGATATTTTTTTGGCAAACTGTGTTTTATTGAATGTCTGCTGTCTCTTTGCAAGTTGAGCAGAATGTGTTGTAATTGATTCAATCAGCTCATTTTCAGTCTTGATTTTTCCATCTAGATACTGCAATGTCTCTTTGATACCGATAGCCTTCATTGGATTGATATCTCTGCCATATTTTTTTTCAAGATATGCGATCTCATCAATCAACCCCATTTGTAACATCTGTTTGGTTCTAGTTAAGATTCTCTGTCGAAGTTGCTCTCTTTTGACTTCTATTTCAAATATTGGAATATCTTTTATAATTGGTTTTGGTGGATTTTTAGCAAAATATTCAGTTGGTTTCATGCCAGTTTCATAGTAGATACTAAGCCCTTTTTCTATTCTATATTTGTCGTGAATTGTGATACGTGTCGCAAATGTATCATCAACCTCTCTTAGCATTTGATATGCTCTGTCGATCCCTTTAGTCATGATGTCAGTTACTTTTTTTATCGTTTCTCGCTTAAATCGAGGATGTGGAGATAGTCCTGTTTGTAAAGCCTTTAGATAAAAACTGCTTCCACCAACTATGATCAAATTTGCATGATACTTTCGTGCTTCAGCGCTTGCCTGTTTGTAAAGTTGGATATATTGCTCTACGCTGAAATACTCATTTGGATAGATCTCATCTATTCCTATATGTTTAATGGAGCATAGTTCCTCTTTTGTCGGTTTTGCAGAGACTATATCTATCTCTTTGTAAATTGCCAGGCTGTCGAGTGAGAGTATGATTGCATTAGACAATTTGGCAATTTTGAGTGCCAATGCACTTTTTCCACTAGCTGTCGGTCCAATTATTGCTATTTCTTTCATGGTGACGATTATACTATAATACGTCAAACACCAATATGGAGTCTTTATGCAAAAATTATTGAAGTTGTTCAGCGATTTCAATGAATTTGTAATGTTCAAACATACAATCTTTAGTTTGCCATTTATTTTCACCGCCATGATAGTGGCAGCTCAGGGATGGTTTGGCTGGAGACTGCTCTTTTTGGGTTTAATCGCAGCGGCAAGTGCTAGAAACTTTGCAATGGGGGTGAACCGCTATCTTGACCGTGATATTGACAGGCTTAATCCAAGAACCGCTTCAAGGCCAAGCGTTGATGGCAGAATCAAAGAGGAGTGGCAGGTAGCTTTTATTGTCATCAATGCAATCATTTTCATTGTAACAGCATATTTTATCAATAATCTAGCATTCTACCTATCTTTTCCAATACTTGCTATTTTGGCAGCGTATAGCTATTTCAAACGTTTTAGTGCCCTGGCGCATCTTGTACTTGGACTCTCATTGGGATTGGCTCCTATTGCCGGCGTCATTGCAGTAGAAGCAAAAATCACGTTGTGGAGTGTTTTTTTATCTATCGGTGTGATGTTTTGGGTGGCTGGGTTTGATCTGCTGTATTCACTACAAGATATAGAGTTTGATCAAAAAATGGGGTTATATTCGATCCCTTCCCAATATGGGCATAGATGTACCCTTTTCTTGGCGAAAATCTTTCACTTTTTAAGTGTGCTTTTCTGGCTCTTTTTTGTGATAGAAGCAAATTTGGGCCTATTTGCATACGTTGCTGTTCTTGTAAGCACTATGATGCTCTGGTATGAGCATTACCTTGTGGAAAAAGATTTTCTAAAAATCGATAGAGCCTTTTTTACAGTCAATGGATATCTGGGCATTATATTTTTCTTTTTCATTGTACTAGATGTATTGGTAAGCTAAAATTTTTATGCTATAATTTCACCGCTTCAAGCGCCCGTAGCTCAGCTGGAT
>JALTWL010000224.1:0-1090 GCA_027047045.1 Micavibrio sp. | reverse complement strand
CTATCGGTGTGATGTTTTGGGTGGCTGGGTTTGATCTGCTGTATTCACTACAAGATATAGAGTTTGATCAAAAAATGGGGTTATATTCGATCCCTTCCCAATATGGGCATAGATGTACCTTTTTCTTGGCGAAAATCTTTCACTTTTTAAGTGTGCTTTTCTGGCTCTTTTTTGTGATAGAAGCAAATTTGGGCCTATTTGCATACGTTGCTGTTCTTGTAAGCACTATGATGCTCTGGTATGAGCATTACCTTGTGGAAAAAGATTTTCTAAAAATCGATAGAGCCTTTTTTACAGTCAATGGATATCTGGGCATTATATTTTTCTTTTTCATTGTGCTAGATGTATTGGTAAGCTAAAATTTTTATGCTATAATTTCACCGCTTCAAGCGCCCGTAGCTCAGCTGGATAGAGCAACAGATTGCGGTTCTGTAGGTCGGGAGTTCGAATCTCTCCGGGCGCGCCATGAATTTATGGGACTTCCAAGCCTTTTTGAATTACTTAAGATTTTGTTGGGTGTCGTCCTCTTCGAAATAAATTTCTCTCATTTATATAGTAATATGTGCTATAATCATCAAAGTATATCAATTTAAATCTATTGCAATCAATTTATCTGAAATTTAATACTTATAGTACCTTCTTAAGAACATGCCCTGTAAGAGCGGGTTAGTCTTGAAATCTTAAAAGCTATAAGTAAAAAAAATAGCCATTTTAAGTTTAGTAACATTAAATGAGTGGTTAGAGCGCTGAAAATAATAGTTCTTAATAGTATTGAAAACATTAATTTTCAAAACTCTCTATTTTTCAAACCTTAAAGAATCGATATGGATATCCTCATCATCTCATGGATCTTGGTAACCATTCTCTACGCTTTAAAGGATCTGCTCTCATCTGAGTATAAGTGGATGCTGCTATTTATTCTTGTAGCTGCTAGCGATCTATCCTATGAGGTGAAAGCCGTTACCTTTGCTGTGATGTTCTTTGCTATCTTCATCTATAAGAATTTTTACAAAGACAATATGAGTCAAGAAAGAGATGATGAGGTTTATGAAGGGTATAAATTGCTCTTCACGAGTGAAGATTATAAAAA
>JALTWL010000223.1 GCA_027047045.1 Micavibrio sp. | reverse complement strand
CTTTGGCACTTGGCAAAGCGATGATAGAGTTTCGGTATAGATAAAATATAAACAATACAGGACTTAAGATGATTTATGAAGGATATGTACTCAACAGTGAACTGTGGAGAAAAGCAAAAGTGTCAAATAACTTATTTAGACAACTCAATTGTGTTGTTATGGATAAGATAGGACATTTTGCATAAGACGGTGAAATCGGACACCTGTGCCGTTTAAGATCGGACAGTTTAAAAGTAGATATTTTCTGTGGTTGTATTTTACCATAAGTGTCCGATTTGAATTTTAAAGCTCTTCATTTTTTATAGTTGATTTTAACTTTCTCATAGATGGTCCGCTAAGTTCAACTCTGTGAGATGAGTGAACAACTCTATCAAGTATTGCATCTGCAATCGTATTATTGTTAAGATAGTTATACCACTCGCTAACTGGAAGCTGAGATGTGATTATTGTAGAATTTATCTCTGTTCTGTCTTCAATAATCTCAAACAGATTTGTAGCATCGTCTTGTACCATCGGTGCAACGCCAAAGTCATCCAGCACAAGCAGTTTAAATCTGGAGTACTTTTTCAGCAGGTTTGTATAGGTTCCATCTATTCTTGATATTTTAATCTCTTCAAGTAAAGAGGGTGTTCTAATATAGTAGGCACGGTAACCATCAATAATAGCACGATTCGCCAAAGCTTGAGCTATATAACTCTTGCCGGTTCCTGTTTTACCGGTGATAATAATATTTTGCCGGGCATTTATAAATCCAAGAGATGCCAATGAGAGTATTTGAGACTTATTGATTTTTCTTCTTGGATTAAAGTCTATTGCATCTATAGCAGCTTGCTTATCTTTTATCTTTGATAATCTGTGATTCATTGTAATACGTTTGTTACGAAGAAATATATCTTGTGCATCAAGAAGCTGATAAAGTCTTTCATCGAAAGGGAGAGTGTTATAATTTACATCTTCGTTTTGATGAATATATGCTTCTTTAAACCCTTTATAATTTAGCTCATTTAGTTTGTTTATAATAGTTGTATGGTTCATTTTTGAATTCCTTTTTTATTTGTATTCATCCGCACCGCGGATATTGGTATGTGTATTAAACAGTGACGGTTGCACTGTTGGTACATTGTTGGCACTTTTTGCAAGGTAGAGTTTTTTATCTAGAATTGATTTTATAGATCTGGTGGTAATGGTATTCATCTTGGTTGCATACATAAGTGCCAACTCCAACTCTGTGTTTCCATAGAGCTTTGCAAGTGATAGCACCGCTGATATTTTTTTATATGCTTGTGGATTGTGTTCTACCTCTGCAAATGCATCTTCCACAAATACGCTTGCATAATCTCCAATGTTTCTAGCCCATAATCTGAGTCTATCCGGATTCATTTTCTCATTTACATATTGATGCTCATTTGGCATATGTTCGTGCAGCGTAGATGTATCCCCTACACGTCTGAGTCTTGGATGGGTGGCAATGAGTTTATGTTTGTGATAAATATTTACACTCTGGGTTGAATATTTAACTTCTACTTCTTCCCTTATGTATTGAAACGGAACGGAATAGTTACACTTTTCTAGTGTGATGTGATAGTCTTGGTTCACTTTTGCAATTTTCAATTGCTTATATACATAGCTGTTTAGAGGAAGTGGATTTAGATATGGCTTGTCGATCTCTTCAAATAGTTCAGTTCGGCTTTTTTGCAAATGATTTACTATTTTATTATTGTATCTATCCAGTAGCTCTGATAGTGCTTCATTTAGTTCATCGACACTAAAAAATTTATGATGACGCAGTCTAGCTAGTATATATCTTTGAATCGCTTGCACACCTTGTTCAGCTTTAGGCTTGTCCTTTGGTTTGCGAGGACGTGCCGGTTGTACTGCTACTGAATAGTGGCGGTTTAGATCTGCATAACTCTCATTTAGCACGACTCCATTCTTGTTATTAGAGATGATAGCACTTTTTAGATTGTCCGGTACTACTACTCTTGGTACCCCACCAAAGAAGTTGTAACACATCACATGGGAATATATAAAGTCTTCTTGTTTCTGTGTAGGTGTAGCATGAACAAATGTATATCCACTAGCACCAAGAACTGCTACAAATATCTGTGTTTTATCTATCTCTCCTGTTCTTTGATTATGGATTGATACTGTAAGACCGCTGTAGTCTACAAACAGCTTTTCACCGGCAAGATGGGTCTGGCGCATTGAGGGATTGAGTTTTTGCTTATAACGGCTGTAGTGCAATCTAAACTGGGTATATCTATAACCATCTGGGTTCGTTTCAATATACTCTTCCCACAAAAGTTTCATAGTAACCTTTGTTTTTTTACGTAGTTTCATCTCCTGATGCAGATAGCTCATATCAGGCATCACTTTTTTAGATTTAACCCCTAAAGAGTGTTCAGGAAAAAGTTTTAGATGAAGTTCATCATCGTTTAAAATATTTATTTGTTCAATATTTAAACCTGAATCCATAAACCTTTTTATGTAGTCAGATATTGTGCTTTTAGCTACATTTGTAGCGCCTTCTATCTTTCGTAGTGACAAATTCATAACACTATGAAGTTGCAATACATCACGAACTTGTTTCATCGATATAATCCTCATCTAACACCCTTGTAAATTCTTTTACATGGAGTGTATTTAAATTTAGAAAATATCTCTTTCTTAAACTTTCTTTATGTGCCGTTTTTTACTTTAAAGTGTCCGGATGTTCTCCGGCATCACTGTCCGATTAGAAACGGCATCAGTGTCCGAACTTAACCGGCATGGGTGTCCGATTTGCTCCGTTTTTTGCATTATGGATATGAAAAGCGGTAAAATGAACAGCAGCAAGTGTTTTGTTTGTACTGAAGATGACATTATTGAAACGAAAGGCATTGGTTTGATTCCATTTGATAATGAGGATAAAGCCATTTTATACATGGATAAACT
>JALTWL010000222.1 GCA_027047045.1 Micavibrio sp. | reverse complement strand
CAATCCAAAGCCCAAGACCTCTACATTCCTTAATAAGTGGGCTTGATATTTCCTTTAGTCGCTCTAGCATATATTCACCAAGCTCCGCACTTTTTTCAACTAGCCCTTCACTTTCCAAAAGCTCAAGCGCCTTTAGTCCAACCGCAGAGGCAAGTGGATTGCCACCAAATGTTGAACCGTGGCTGCCTGGTTTGAAAAGCTCTAACACTTCCCGCTTGCCTAAAAAACAAGAAATGGGCATCATACCGCCGCCAAGCGCCTTACCAAGCATCAACCCGTCAGGCTTAATTTCTTCATGTTCAAAACAAAACATCTTACCTGTTCTGCCCAATCCTGATTGAATTTCATCTAACATTAGTAAGATATTTTCACTATCGCATAGCTCACGCAAAGATTTCAGATAGCCTTTGGGCGGGATTTTTATACCAGCCTCACCTTGAATTGGCTCAATTAAAATGGCGCAAGTATTCTCTGTAATTGCTGATTTTATTGCCTCAATATTGCCATAAGGCACAATTTTAAAACCTGGGGTAAACGGACCAAAATGATGTTTATATTCTACGTCAGAAGAAAAACTAACAACAGTTGTTGTCCTGCCATGAAAATTGCCATCAGCAACAATTATTTCTGCCTTATCGTCTTCAATCCCCTTAACCTCATATCCCCAAAGTCTGGCTGCTTTGATGGCAGTTTCAACCGCTTCAGCGCCTGTATTCATAGGAAGTGCCATGTCCATTTTTGCCACTTCACATAATTTTTGTAAAAAAGCGCCTAATTTATCTGTATAAAAAGCCCTAGAAGTAATTGCAAGTTTTGCTGCTTGCTCTGACAAAGTTTTAACCATTTCTGGGTGAGAATGTCCATGACTAACGGCAGAATATGCGCTCATCATATCCATGTATTTCTTGCCGTCCTCATCCCAAAGCCAAATACCTTCCCCCTTAGTTAAAACAACAGGCAAAGGTAAATAATTATGAGCGCAAAATTTATTTTCTAAATCCATCGCAGACATAGCTAACTTCTCCATCTTTTAAAATCCATATTGCTAAATTATACAAAATTATATAGTCTGAGTGGCATTGTACATTAGTTAAACGTAAAATAAAATGAATAATATTATAATATTCTTGGATTTAGACGGTGTGTTGTCTGACTTTGAACAACATGCAATTCAGCAAAATAAATATAGAAAAGATGGAAAATTGAATTATGACGCGCTTACTCATGATTGGTGGGCATCTATGCCCATTTGTGATGGTGCTCTAGATTTTTATGAAGAATTAAAAAAACTTGCAAAAGTTAAATTTTTAACAGGCCCTATGATAAATCCTCAATGTTATAGTGGCAAGGCAGAGTGGATTTTAAATTTTGATAAAAATAAAGGAAAATTCGCTCTAATGGATTTAATTATATGTCCTAGCAAAGCCAAACATCTTTTAGCTGGTAAAAATAGAATTTTAATTGATGATAGAAAAAGCAATATAGAAGATTGGATAAATGCAGGTGGTATAGCAATTCACCATATTGGGGATTTTCAAAATACAATGAAAAAGCTAAATAATATATTTGATAAAAAATATAAATAAAAATTATATGAATATTTAAGAAAATATCTTGAATATAAAACTATTTAACAATATCATGTTTCTACCAGATGTGTAATTTTTTATCTAACAGGTTTTCTATGTTTAATATGTCTAAAGTTATAAAAATTATTGCGCTTGTAGTGCTTATATTTACTGTTGATATTGCTGTGGTACAGGCTCAGACAGATAAAACCAAGCCACGCCAAATCAGCGTCCATGGGGATTGGGGTGTTTATATGTATGAAGAAAATGGTCATAAAGTATGCTTTATGGCAGCAGCCCCTAAAAAATCTGAGGGTAAATATAAAAAACGTGGGGAAACTTTTGCCTTTATAACCAATTGGACAGAAGATGGGGCAAAAGATGTGTTTAACATACTTGCGGGCTATACTTACAAAACTGGCAGCGTGGTTAGCGTTCAAATTGGTAGTAAAAAATTTAAATTACCAACTATTAAGGGTGGAATGGCTTGGACCAATAGTGCAGAAGATGACAAAAATTTAGCTATTGCTGTGCAAAAAGGCTCTCTTATGATAATTAGGGGAACTTCAAGTCGTGGAACTTTGACAAAGGATACTTATAGCCTAAAGGGTAGTGGTGCTGCTTACAAGGCCTTAAATAAGGCTTGCCCAATTGGATAGTATATAAAAATTAGATATTTTATAATTTTTTAAATTAAGGGGAGTATTTTAAACATGACACATATTGAAGCTAGTCAAAAAATTGCTACAACTAAGAAGATAGATTTGGCCGAGGTAAAATACGCACTTACTCAAAGAATAAGAGGGGCATTTCATGTTGAAACTGTTGGTGATGGTAAAGATAATTTTACAATAGTTGCGGGGCGGAAATCTAGCCTTTTTGGTGGTATGTTATATAGCTTTCAGCTTAACGTAATTTTAAAAGCAGATACAAAACATGCTCGCGTTATTGTCAATGGTAATGCAGAAATAACTCAATCAGCAAGAATACTGTATGTTGCGGGTATTTTTTTAGTACTAATATTGGGGCTATTTCCAGGTTCAATAGAAACAGGTGCAAATGGTGGACCTCTTGATACTATTGTTATTTTAATGATAGGTGCTTTTTTAATTTATGATATAAATCAAAAATTGGTTGAACCACAAAAATATATAGAAAAAATACTAAAATCTTTAGATGTAGAATTTGGCAATTAAAATATAGAAAAAACTTTTAAAAACTTTAATAGTCTTTAATTGGTAAATTTATCTCTTGTAGATATTTTTAGAGAAAATATAATAAAATTATAAAAATTTACTTGATTTTTTTCATAAATTGTGCAATTATGTGTATTATAGTTAGAAATTTTTAATATGATTCTTAAAAATAATTGCCAGATTTTGGCTAAGGAGTAGAGGTTATGAAATTAAGCAAAGATAGCATGGATAAATATAAAATTACAAATATGCAGGCATTGGCTTCTATGACTATAAATGAAACAGCTGCAGGAATTGCTGATGTTGTACCTGTTGCAAGCATTAAAAATACTGCTAGATTTAATTTATCTCTTTCACAAAAAATGTCGCCTTAATAGTGTAGTTTGTGTAGTATATACTCACTATGGGTATGGATCTTATAATATCAGCAGAAAAAGAACTTATATTGGCAAGCAATGAGCCTTTTCCAGCGGAGTTGTTACGGGTGGAATTTTACAACGATACCAGACTTTTTGTTATGATTTTTGATGAAGATGATGGTGATGGTATGTTATTAGATAGGGAAATACCAGATAATATAATGCCCTATATAAAAAATGCAGCAACGATAACAGCAATATATTACAAAGATGGTGAACCAGAAGAAGGTTATAGAGTCCCCTTAATACAGCTTGGGGTGAATATTTAACTTATAAAGTTACCCTCTATATTTATGGTAATTACAGACTTGGTTAGTGTGTAAGATGCTTGTTTTTTTTGCGTCTTTTTTTAGGAACGCGTTTGTTTTCAAATTGCCAGTCAGATAGTTTATCCTGTAAAATATGGCCACCTAGAAAAAATATAAGCAGCCATGGTAATATTGGCGACAATATAGACAATGCCTCAATATTTTCTTTATAATCATTTACTGCTTTTTCTAAATCTTTTAACTGTGCTATGGGGCTTACACCTTTTATATCTTTACCAACCTCTTGTCGTACTTCATCTAAATAAACAATAGTTTCAGGGGTAATTTTTACAGCAAAATCTTCCATGGGGGCAATTTTTTCTTCAAAAATTTTTGTTAGCTCTAGAACTTGTTTTTCTGATATGTCAGCTTCTTGCCCTATATCGCCATGGGTGAAAATATCCGCTAAAGTAGCATGAGCCTTAATTGCAAATGCGTCCTTTAGAGCTTCAATCTTGCTTTCATCTATAGTCTTTTTGCCATTTAAGCTGTCAAGTCTATATTGTGCTTGGGCAATTTCTAAATTTGCTTGTTCTTTATCTAGTTTATGTATTTGTTCGCTTAGGCGGGCGTAGGTTTCCGCTTGCATTTCTGTTCCTTGATTATCTGCTACTTCACTAATATTATCATATATTGTCATACCAGTACCAATAGTGCTCCCAGTAAATAACATGAATGATGTTAAATAAAAGACAACATCATTGCTTGCAAATTTTCCAATATAGTGTTTGGGATTTATACGAGTATTTTTTTTATCATCAGACATTTTAGAATTCTCCTTAAATTAACATTTTTTAATTAACTGCAATATATTAACATAATATAAGCATTCTGTCAAATAAAATTGGGGGATATAGCTATAAAAAAACCACCCTAAAAAGGGTGGTTTTAAATGGGTATTTTTAATTTATTTCTTTTCCTTGCGTTTTTCTTTAACAATATTTCGCAGTTGCTCGTAAGAGGCAGCGCCAGGAATTACTGTGTCTTCTATTACAAAACCAGGTGTTCCTGTGATTTCTAGCTCAAGTGCTAGATTTCTATTTTTTTGAAGTGTTTCTGTTATTTCACTACTATTTACATCTTGTTTTAATTTTACAATATTTAAATCTAATTTTTTGGCAATTTTGGTTAGTTTTTCCTCTGTAATTGCGCCACGACTTTCAATTAAGTTTTTGTGAAAATCAAAATATTTACCTTGTTTGTGAGCTGCAAGCGCCCATCTAGCAGCCATTTCTGATGAAGGTCCTAAAATGGGATATTCCTTAAATAAGAATTTTACGTTAGGGTCATTTTTTAGTAGTTTTTCAACATTTGGCCACACTCTTTTACAAAAACCACAATTATAGTCTAAAAATTCAACTACAGTAACATCACCGTTTGGATTGCCCACCACTGGAGTATTTTTGTTACTAAACAAATATTCTTTATTACGTTTAATGGCGCTTTCCCTTTTCTTGCTAGCACCCTCTCTTTGATATTTTTCCACAGATTGTAATATTACATGTGGATTTTCCATTATATAGTTATGTATCATTTTATTTATATCTTTTTCGGTGAGATTATTTACCGCAGAATATGCCTTACCCCCGCCGATAAATAGCAATAATGACAATATCCCAGCAATAATTGCTGTATTTATCTTAAACTTCATAATTCTTTCCTTTCCTGTTAATGATAACAATTTTAGTATCCCACTAATTATATTTAAAATATAGAAAATAAAAAGATTTTAGTGCTTTTTTCTTAGTTTTTTTAATATTTTTTCTCTATCTATAATAGCATTTTCTAAATCTTGCAGTCTAATGAAAGCCTGTTTTGATGTTTTGGGTAGGTTGTTGCGTGCATATGAAAGCTGTCTTTTAGCATCATCTATTCTATTTTGCATAAGGGCTTCTTCGGCTAAGTTTAGTCTAGCCAATCCTTCTTTGCCAATTGAGCCATAAGCAATTGCTAAAAATTTAAATAGCTGAGAGTTGTGCTTTTCGTATCTTTTAGCTATTTGCAAGGCTGCAATTGCTTTTTGTAGAGTAGCTTTTTTTTCTTGAGTATTTTTGATAGATGTTGCCATTTCAATTAAGGCGTGGGCATAAGCCATTTGTATTAAGCCAGCATCGGGAGCAAGCCTTACTGCTTTTTGGTAGGCGCTTGTAGCTGCCCCGATATCACCATTTTCAAGCAATATCTGCCCCTTTAATTCATAAATATATGGATTTTGATTATTCTTTATCAAATTTTCAATGATAGTTAGCGATTTTTTGCTTTTGCCAAGTCTATAAAGAGCAATTGCCTTTGCATATTTATAAATATAGTTATTATTTTTTTCATTGGATATTTCAATTATTCTTCTAGGATTTATATATCCCATCAATTTAGCACGTACCATATCATATGAATTTTGCCACATGGCGGGTGCTTTTTTATTCTTATATTTAGACTTTTCTAACGCGCGTTTTAAAAAATCTATTCTATCTTGGGTAAGAGGGTGGGTTCTTACATATCTAGATTGTTGAGATTGTGGCAAAAGCTCCTCTCCGCTTAAAGCGTTCATAAAGTCAACCATTCCTTTAGGAGATATTTCAAGTATTTCTAGATATTGGACAGCGCCACTATCTGCTGCTGTTTCTTGTCCTCTGCTATGTTTTAAAAAGCTACTAACCGCAGCTGCTTGCCCGCCCTTTAAAATTGCACTGCCAGCACCAGAATTATTACCAGATAAAATAGTAGCCGCCATACCCGCAATTGTAACTAATAATGTTTGTAAAGATATATTATCCATAGCAATCTTAGTTCTAAGCAAATGTCCAAAGGCAATATGGCTAAGCTCATGCGCAATCACCCCCAATATTTCTTCAATATTTTTGGCTTTTAGTATAAGCCCCGTATTGATAAATATGTTCTTGCCCCCCGCAACAAAAGCATTTATCCCGTAACTATCAACAATGATTATATTTATGTCTTCTTTTCTAAATCCTGCTTTTTCAAACATTGGGGCAGAAATATTTTTAAATAAATCTTCAATTTCTTGGTCACGGATAATTTTTAATGGCTCTGCCGAGGCAACTGAGATTTGTAAAAATACTAAAATAATAAAAAAGTAAAAAACCGCCTTACATTTTACTGTAAATAGGCGGTATATTTTCTTTATATTTTTCATGAGGCGGTAAATTTTAAGAAAGCTCATTCAACTTGAAAACCATAGCGATTATATTCACCAATTTTAACAGAATTTCGCCAATCTCTAACTTCAAATGCAACGATATTTCTTTTAGAAAGGTTAAAATAATCTGCCAGTAATTTTAAAGCCCTTCTTTTATCTAAATCAGATAACTTATAAAATCTAGGACCAACTTCTAGGATAAAACGACCTTCTTTACTAATATATTGGCGAGAAAAAATAGCTGATTTATACATAGTATTCAATACAGAGGCAGCTGTCATATATTCAGGCCATTTTGATGTATCCCACTCTAAAGAACGCCATTGTTGGGAATGTCTATATTTGTAGAATTGTGGGTCAGTTTTGGGATTAAAGCTCCAGTTAGGATAAGATTTTCTCAGTTTAGGGGATAAATGTACAGGAATTTTAGGTTTACCTATTGTAATTTTTTTACCCAAGATACTAAGTCCTGATGTTCTAGATTCATCAATAGCATAGGCCAAGTTTGAAAAATTTATACTAGCAATAAATAAAATTAAGGCAAATAATGGGTATGTTATTTTAGGCATATTCATAGTTCCTTAGATAAAAAATAAAATACTTTTACATTTTAACATCAATATAGTTAATAAATTTAAAATATTACTCCTCAATTGGGCTTATTTGTCCTTTTCTAGATAGCAATACAGCAATTGGTCTTGTTGTTTCAAACTGGGAAAGAGTAATTGTAACAATCACCATAATTGGAATAGACAAAAACATTCCAGGTATGCCCCAAATAGTTCCCCAAGTTGCAAGTGAAAGCAATATTACAAGCGGGCTTAAATTAAGAGATTCTCCCATCATACGAGGGTCTAAGAAATTGCCTATACCCATCTGCACAATACTAAGACCAATAGATACAATGACAAAAGGATAAATGCTATCAAACTGCACAAGAGTCAAAACTGCTGGAAAAATAATACCAAGTAAAGAGCCAATTGTTGGAATAAAATTTAAAAAGAAGATAACAAGTCCCCAAAATTCAGCAAAATCAACCCCAACCCATTTCATAATAATAAAGCTAAATCCACCAGTTAAAGCGCTCATTATGGTTTTAACCCAAATATATTTTTGTATTTTTTCATCAATACTTCTGATAATAGCGCGAAGACGTTTTTCTTTTTCACGTGATGATGTCATATATGATATTTTCTCATCAAAAGTACGCTGCTCATACAAAAGAAAAGCAACATATACAAAGACAATTAGAGTTTTGCCTGCAATCCCCGTAAAAATCTTGGCAAAAGAAGTAAGAAGATTAGAAATATCAAAATACCCAGTTATTTCTTTTATACTGGGTTGATTTTCTAATTTAAGGGCAATTACAATTTTATTGAATAATAGCTCAAAATTTTGCTGATATGTGGGAGCTGCTTGTACTACTTCACTAATATTGCGACTAACTAGGTCAATTACAAAACTAATCCCCAGCCCAAGTGTTGTAATTGCCATTATATAACATATAAAGTTAGGTATTTTAAATACACCTAATTTTATTTTTGCATATCTCTTGGCAAGAGCATTTATTAAATACCAAAAACCAACTGCCATCACAAGTGGTAACAGTAGAGATTTTGCCACAACTAAAAAATATACAAACACCCCCAAAGCAATAAATGTTAAGGGGATTTGTAAAGGTCTTGTTACTAGATGTATATCTGATATTTTACTATTTTTCATTATTTTTAACTTTTGTTAGTGCAAGTCATAAAGTAGTTTATCGCAATATCTTCTTTATCTAAACAAAATTCATCACTAAGCGGCATATATTTCATACCTGTAATATCAATTGGAAGTAAATTATTATTTCCCACATATTTTGCCAATTCTGATGGTTTTAAAAATTTGCTCCAACTATGAGTTTCTTTCGGCAGCCAACGCAAAATATATTCTGCAGCAACAATACCAAGCGCAAAAGATTTGGCTGTTCGGTTAAGAGTGGAAAATATAACAACTCCATCTTTTTTTAATAGCTTTGCGCATATTTTAACAAAAAAATCAATATCGGCAACATGCTCAACAATTTCAAGTGCGATGATAACATCATAGCGTTTTTTACTGCTTTTTAGTAAATCTTCTGCACTAGATAGGTTGTACGATAATTGTTTTTTTGAGATACCAATATTATCTCTGTGAGTTTCAGCTATTTCTATATTGCGCGCAGCTGCGTCTATTGCAGTAATTTTACCACCCATTTTTGCTAAAGGCTCTGCAACTAGTCCGCCACCACAACCAATATCTAAGATATTTAAATTTTCTAAAGCATCTTTTTTATCAAAATCTATATCAAAATGGTTACATATTTGTTTTTTAATATAAGTAAGGCGCGCGGGATTCATCTTGTGAAGAGGCTTAAAACTACCATTTTCGTCCCACCAACTATCAGCATGTAAGTTAAATTGCTCAATTTCAAAATTATCAACAGTAGTTTTTTCATCTACCAGATTGTGATTCGCCATTTTCCATTACCTTTTAAAAAAAATATTAGAGCTAAAAACTACATGATTTCAATGGGTTTTACAAAGTCTTTTTTTATAGTTAAGAGTTTTTTCATAATATGAATGTACCATAACATCATATACATAACAGCAGAATAATTACCAAGTATGTTACGTGAGCGGAGGCAACATACAAAATTTAAGGAAAAAACAATGATTAGAAAAAAAACTAAAAAAAACTATGATAAGACAAATCTTTCAGTTAAAGATATTTTGAAATACATAGAAGAAGAAATAATTATCTTACAAAAAGAAATCAGTGAAAGTGATAATATGCCAAAAGAGCAATCCAAAGGCAAAAGCGGGGGAGCAGATGCTTGTGGTCTTTTAGTTATGGAGGGCTTTATGTTTGGAATGTTGCTTGATGCTTTATTTGGTGGCTCAATGATAGAAGATATGTTTATGATGTTAGCGGGTGATGATTTTGAAGTATTTTTAGGTGGACTGTTAGCAATGTTGGACAATGATTTTCGTTCTCAAAAATTGCAAGCTCCATTTATACTTAGTATCTATCCCAAGGGCAGAAAAACTGTTAAAACAATTTTAAAAAATATAAATTCAAGCACTATGCGTCGCTCAGCAAGCAGAGGCTTTGCAACTATTGAGGATAAAAAATATCAACTTGCAATTTTAAATTGGGCAGAAAAAAATATAAAAGCTAAATATGGCGCATATTTTTTATCACAGCTAAATGTAATTTCAGCCAGAGATAGAGCTTTTAGAAATGCAGCCCAAATTATATAGCTATTCCAAAAGATAAATTTAATTTTCACCTTGATATTTAATAAGTTTTGCCTTTGAGGTTAGTATATAAAGCGCATTGTCAGCAATTATAGGAGATATAGTTGTGCCATTTGAAAATTTATATTTACTATTTATTTTTCCATCTTTTACGTCTATTAACAATAAATGACCTTTATTGCTGGCAATTATCAAATTGTGCTTAGCAAGCACAGGGCCAGTCCAAACGATTGGGTCTTTACGTTTTTTGTCATTAAAATCAGGCAATTGACTAACCCATCTTATTTTACCATCATGGCGACTAAGTGCAGTTAGTTGTTGGCTAGATGTTAGCACAAATACAGTTCCTCCAGCCGCCCAAGGAGTCTCAGAACCACCAACCTCTTTTTGCCATACACGTCTTCCAGTTCGCTCATCAATTGCCACCATACGCCCGCTAGAGCCAATGACATAGACTATACCCTTATCAATAACAGGCAATCCTTTTATATCTGCAATACCAGGAAGTGCGCCAAAACTGCGAGTTGATGCTAAATTATCTTGCCATATTACTTGTCCATTTTCCGTTCTAAGGGCAATTATTTCACCAGAAGACATAGCCGCAACCACTATATCACCATCAACGGCAGGGCTAGATGAACCTAGCAAATTAGTAATAGATGTAACCCCACTGTAATCCCACAATTTTTCACCATTTTTTGTGTTATATACAAGCAAATTATTATCAAGCGTAATTAAAAAGACTTTTCCTCCCATAACAGCAGGTGCAGACCTAGTTGGTGAGTGAGTATTTACCCGCCAAATAACTTTTCCAGTTTCTGGATCTAAACATAACAATTGTTTATATCCAGCAGTTACAAATAGCAAACCCTCAGAAAAGGCAATACCGCCAGAAACAGACCCTAAAGGCTCCTCATTAGTGGGGATTAAGTTTTTTTTCCATTTTCTTTTACCGTTATTAGCATCAAAGGCACTAAGTGTGGCTTTTGCATCTACAGCAAAAATAATATTATCAGCAACAATCGGGCTAATTGATAAATTATTATTTTTACCACCATCAGAGCCAATAGATTTAGACCATTTTTTCTTTAAATTTAAGTCTAAATAAAGATGCCCCATAGAATGGCTAGGATAGCCACCAGTTTGAGGCCAAAAGCTATTTTGCCAAACATCAGGTAGTATCATTTGGCTTGCAGCTAAAATTGGGTCTGGCTCTAATATATCTTGATATTGCAATACAGAAATACGTTTTCCTGCAAGTGGTGGGTCTTCTATATCACCAAACAAAAGCTCTGACGTTTTGCAACCAGCCAAAAAGATAGAAGCTAAAAATATTATAAATAAAAATTTTGGATATTTAGCAGTCATTTAGCTAATTATTCTCCTCTTTTTTACTATTTTCTAACATAGCAATTTTTATTTCATATAGTTTTTTTAATTTTAAAATACGCTCTTTACTATTGGGGCGAATATTAGGCATATTGATCAAAAGATTTGCTATTTTTACAGCCTGTGGATAATCTTTACGCTTAGATGCAAGTAACATAAGAGTTTCTTGTGCTGAAAAATGCCATATATTATTTTTATCACTTAGTAATTTTAATTTTTTTTCAATATTTGCAAGCTGTTTATCATTGTCGCTATTTAACAGTAATTTTGCCTCTATTAAACTAGCAAGGTTACGATATATTTTGTCTATATTTCTATTTTCTTGTATAGTTTTTAATAAATTTAAGGCTTTTTCTTCTTCTCTACGGTTGATATAAACGCTAGTTGCAACAAAATTAGCAATAACAGAATTCTCAGCGTTACTATTTTTTGCATATTTTACAAGCCCCTCAACATCACGTGCATCTAAAATATTATAAAGTTCAGCAGTTTTTTGCATATTTGTTTTATATTTCCAATCTTGCCAAGCAACAAAGATCGCGGTAAAGATTATGGCTGCCAATATGCTACCGATTATAAAATACTTATTTTCGTCCCAAAATTCTTTTATTTTTTCTTGTCTTAATTCTTCATCTACTTCACTGAAAATATCAGCCATTGTTTTTCTCTCTTAAAAAATTACTAAATATATCTTAGACGAACAAGATAACAAAAACTAGCATATGAGCAAGCAAAAATATATTTTATTAACAAATATCCGCTACAATATATTATTGGGCATATAACTTAGCTGGGTAAAAAGATTATGAAATTTTATAAATTTTTATTATTATTTGTATTTTTATTTGCTGTAAATTCTACAGTTATTGTAAATAGCTCTTATGCGGCTAAAAATAGCGATGATATTGTTGAAGATGTTGTAAATAAAGAGAATTTTTTTGATTTAAAACCACTATTTTTATCTATTATGACCCAAGATGGCACAACTGAGCAAATAAGCCTGCTAATTACAATAGAAATTGAAGAAGGCAATTTAGAAAATTTAGTCAATTATCGCCCAAGGCTAAGAAATGCCTATATTAAGGATTTATATGCAATGCTGTCGGATAGCTACAATGCAGAATTTGATAATTTTATTGAAGTTGAGGAAATAAAATCCAATCTCTTATACGTAACCAAGTCAATTTTAAGTGATAAATATAAGGTCAAAGATATAGTTTTGCATGTTGTTCAACAAGGCAGGCTGTAGTTACAGCTTTATATTGACCTTATCTTATATGGTGTTTATCATATTTTCTATCTATAACTGTATGAATAATATAGCATGGCTTTAATTTTGCCATGGGTTTAACTTTAAGGAGATTTTAAAATGACTGAGCATCAAATTTTCCCTGTACCTGAAGACATTGCTAAAAATGCTAAAATAGATAAGGCAAAATATTTAGAAATGTATCAAAAATCTATAGAAGATAGTGAGGTTTTTTGGGCTGAACATGGCAAAAGAATAGATTGGATAAAGCCATATACAAAAATAAAAGAAGTTGATTTTGCAAATGATGCGCATATTCGTTGGTATGAAGACGGTACTCTTAATGCTTGTTATAATTGCGTGGATAGACATATAGAAAATGGTGCGGGTGATGATATTGCTCTTATATTTGAAGGGGACGAGCCAAGTAACAGTAAAAAAGTAACCTACAAAGAATTAAAAGATGAAGTAAGTCGCCTTGCGGGAGCGCTGAAAGAAAGAGGCATAAAGAAAGGTGATAGAGTTACAATTTATATGCCAATGGTGCTAGAAGCAGTATATGCGATGCTTGCTTGTGCTAGGATTGGTGCGGTACATTCGGTTGTATTTGGCGGATTTTCTCCACAATCTTTAAAAGATAGAATTTTGGATTGCGAATCAGATGTTTTAATTACCGCTGATTTTGGCATTC
>JALTWL010000221.1 GCA_027047045.1 Micavibrio sp. | reverse complement strand
GCAGAAATGGGGTTTAGAAGCCATATTCACGGCGCTGTTAATATTGATTTGTCTGAGCATATTGACAGAAAGCTAATGCGTTTTATGGGTGATGGTGCGGCTTATAATTATATTGCAATGAAGCAAGCAATTGAAGATGCGGGCTTGGAAGATGGTGATATTTCCAATGAAAAAACTGGGCTAATTGTTGGTTCTGGCGGACCTTCTACCAAGAATTTAATTGCAGCTGCCGACATTGCAAGGGAAAAAGCCCCTAAAAGAGTTGGGCCTTATATGGTTCCTAGATGTATGTCTAGTACCAATTCTGCAACTATTGCAACACCTTTTAAGATTAAGGGAGTTAACTATTCTATTACTTCTGCCTGCGCAACGAGTGCTCATTGTATTGGCAATGGCGCAGAGCTGATTGAATGGGGGAAACAAGATATAGTATTTGCTGGTGGCGGAGAAGAGCTTGATTGGTCTTTAACTGTGCTTTTTGATGCTATGGGGGCGCTTTCATCTAAATATAATGATTGCCCAGAAAAAGCATCTAGAGCCTATGATAGAGATAGAGATGGCTTTGTTATTGCTGGAGGTGGCGGACTTGTTGTCTTAGAAGAGCTAGAGCATGCAAAAGCTAGAGGTGCTAAAATTTATGGTGAAATTATTGGCTATGGCGCGACTTCTGATGGTTATGACATGGTTGCTCCTTCTGGTGAAGGGGCTGTTAGATGTATGAAGATGGCAATGCAAAATTTAGGGGAACGTAAAATTTCATATATAAATACGCATGGAACAAGCACACCTGTTGGTGATATTAAAGAGGCTGAAGCATTAAAAGAAGTATTTGGTAGTAATATTCCAAAGTTAAGTTCTACTAAATCTTTAACGGGGCACTCTCTTGGTGCAACTGGCGTGCAAGAGTCTATATATTCTTTATTGATGATGGAAAATAATTTTATTGCAGGTTCTGCTAATATTGAAAATTTAGATGAAGAAATGAGCTTTTTGCCAGTTGTCAAAACTACGGAGGAAAATGTTAACATTGATGTTGCACTTTCCAACAGTTTTGGTTTCGGTGGTACAAATTGCAGTTTAGCGCTGGCAAAATATATTGATTAAAACATAAATATTTTAAGGTAATGAGTTTTAAAAATGGTAGAGAATATAAATAAATTGATGGCAGGCAAAAAAGGGTTAATTATGGGGGTTGCAAATGACCACTCTATTGCTTGGGGAATTGCTAAAACTTTACATACACATGGTGCAGAGCTTGCCTTTACCTATCAAGGAGATGCTTTTGGAAAACGAGTTAAACCACTAGCTGCCAGTGTTAATAGTGATATTGTTGTGCCATGCGATGTATCTTCTGAAGATGATTTAGATAGTTTATTTTCAACCTTAAAAGACAAATGGAGAGAACTTGACTTTGTTGTACATGCGATTGCTTATTCTGATAAAAATGAGCTAAAAGGTGATTATGTTGATACGTCTTTAGATAATTTTTTAAATTCTATGCATATTTCTTGCTATTCTTTTACTTCTGTTGCAAGAAGAGCAAAAGAGCTTATGCCAAATGGTGGTAGCTTGATTACTCTTACCTATTTAGGCTCAGAGAGGGTTATGCCAAATTACAATGTAATGGGAGTTGCTAAATCTGCTTTAGAAGCATCTGTTAGATACCTAGCTACAGACCTTGGGCCGTGCAATATTAGGGTTAATTCCATATCACCAGGACCTATGCGAACTTTGGCGGGCGCGGTGATTGGCAATGCTAGACATACTTTTAAATATACTCAGCAGGCATCACCACTTAGACGCTCAGTTGAGTTAGAAGAAGTTGGAAATGCTGCACTTTATTTTTTAAGCGACCTTTCAACCGCAGTTACAGGACAAAATCACTATGTTGATTGTGGCTTTAATGTGGTTGGTATGCCAAAACAAGAAACTGTTTGCAATATCGCCTTAAATGGTAAAAATGGCAATGGCAATGGCAAGAAATAAAACTTTGCCTAGTAGCTCTTGCAATCAATATAGCTACCAAATTAACTATTTCTGATATGCGTGGTATTGCTATCAGCTTCTGTGGCTGTGGGTATATCTTTTTCTAAAAGCCATTCATATATTTCATCGACTATGCTCTTAATATGGATTTCGTCATATCCTTCAGCCATTATGCGGATTAGAGGCTCTGTTCCTGATTTTCTAACCAATATTCTACCCTTACCTTCTAGGCGTTTTTTTTGAGCAAGCATATAGCCTTCAACTTCAGGTGTATCTAAATTTATTCCATATTTAAAACGCAAATTTTTCATGATTTGTGGGACTGGTTCAAATACACTTAATATTTCACTGGCTAGCTTATTACTTGTTTTTAATACGGACAATATTTGCAGTGCAGCAAGTATTCCGTCACCCGTTGTGCTGTAGTTACCAAGTATTATATGTCCAGATTGTTCTCCACCAAGGTTATATCCATTACTACGCATATGGTCAACAACATATCTGTCCCCGACAGGCATGCGTTTGAGTGTAATCTTTTGGCTTTCTAAAAAGCGCTCAAAACCAAGGTTAGACATAACAGTTGCAACAACTGTAGAATTTGCAAGTATTCCGCTTTCTTGCCAATTTTTAGCAATTAAAGCCATTAACTGGTCGCCATCAACAATTGTACCTTTTTCATCGCACATAATTATTCTATCAGCATCACCATCAAGGGCAATTCCAATATCAGCTTGATTTTGTACAACTGATTTGCTTAACATTTCAGTTGCAGTTGCCCCACAATTTTTATTTATATTCATACCATTAGGCTCATTTGCAATGGCAATTACATCTGTGCCCAATTCCCAAAATACTTTTGGTGCAACTTTATATGCGGCACCATTGGCGCAATCTACGACTATTTTCATGCCGTCTAATCTTAAATCCTTTGGAAAAGTTGCTTTTGCGTGTTCTACATATCTT
>JALTWL010000220.1 GCA_027047045.1 Micavibrio sp. | reverse complement strand
AGGGTATAAAAATTTTTTTTGGGGGTCTTGCCTCTTATTCTTATATTCCTTGTTAAATTTTGAAAAGAGCACAATTAATTGTGCTCTTTTTTTATTGTTTTTTTTATTTAAAATTATATATTAAAATTTAATTTTATATGATTTTATAATCTAGTTTGATGAGAAAAATAGAAAAAAATATCCTTGGTATAGATTGGGGTAGTAAGTATATTTGATTAGCTTATATTAATAAATGAGCAAATAATTTAATAATGCCTATATGATATATTCCCAATGATTGATCTTCTATGTTTAGTTTAGGTGATATTATTTCTAGATATAATATAGGTAATATAGTTATTGGTTATCCAAAAGAGGAAAAAATAAGAAAAAAAGTAGATGATTTTATAAAAGAGTTAAAATTTGTTCTTCAAGATGATATACAAATTATTTTACAAGATGAAGAATATTCATCAGTTGAAGCAGGATCAATAATTTGAAATTTTCAAAAAAATGAACTAGAAGATACTTTAGCTGCTATGAAGATATTAGAAAGATATTTAAATGATAATTAGTATCATTATCGCTTGAAAAATTATTTTTATTTTTTATTATTAAATTATTTTTATATTATTAATGTAATAAATTTTATGGAGAAGTTGATAGTAATTTGATTAGGTTGAGCGGGTTATACGGCTGGTATTTATGGTTGAAGATATAATCTTAAACCAATTCTTATATGAAATAATGATTGATGAATGATTACAGAGAATCCAATAGTTGAAAATTTTCCAGGTTATCCTGATCCAACATCTTGATATGATATAATGCAAAATATGAAAAAACAGGCTGAAACTTATTGAGCAAGGATAATTTATGATACAGTTAAAGAAATATTACCAATAGATGAAAATGACTTTAAAAAAGGTTATATTATAAAAACAGGATTTAACTGAGATATTAATACAAGGGCATTGATATTAGCAATCGGTACTGAGAAAGTAAAATTAGGAGTTCCTTGAGAAAAGGAGTTTTTTGGTAAGTGAGTAAGTTATTGTGCTACTTGTGATGGTTTTTTTTATAGGTGAAAAAAAGTTGCTGTTGTTGGTGGTGGGGATACTGCTATGATTGAGGCTTTGTATTTATCAGAGATTTGTGAAAAAGTTTACTTAATACATAGAAGAAATCAATTTAGATGAGAGCCTATTCGGGTTGAGAAATTAAAGCAAAAAGAAAATGTTGAAATAATTACTCCTGCTGTAATATCAGAAATTTGATGATCTGATAAAGTTGAATGGATAGAATGAGAAAGATGTAAGGATTGATGAAATGTTTTGGAATGTGAAAATAAAGAAAAAATTAAATTAGAAGTAGATTGAGTATTTATAGCTATTTGAACTAGACCTAATCCTGTGCCTGGTTTGGATAAATGGTTAGAAAGAGATGAACAAGGATATATAAAGGTAAATAATTGTATGTCAACTAATCTTCCTTGAGTTTTTGCAGCATGAGATTGTACTACTTGAAATTGTAAATTTAGACAATTAGTAGTTGCTTGTGCTGAGTGAGCTGTGGCAGCCGAAAGTGCTTTTAAGTATTTAGAAAAATAGCTGTATCACTTTATATAAAAAAGTGCTATTTTGTCTTGAAAAATTTATAAAATTTTTTATAATAGCAGCTGTTAAAAGTAGCTGCTATTTTTATTTATATATTAACTTTAAGTAAAAAATGTCAAAATTGATACCTTTAGAAGATCATGTTATTGTTAAGCCTATAGAGGAAACAACTACAGAATCAGGTATAGTATTGCCTGAAACTGCAAAAGATAAACCTCAAAAAGGAGAGGTTATAGCAGTATGAAAAGGTAAAATTTTAGATAATGGAGAGAGAGCTCCTATGGATGTAGAAGTAGGTGATATAGTATATTTTACAAAGTATTCTCCAGATGAATTAGAAGTAAATGGTGAAAAATATCTTGTTATTAGACATTCTTCTATTTTAGCTAAAGAATCTAAATAAATTTAAATTTATATCTTAACAAAATAAAAAATGCCAAAAATTGTAAAATATGGTGATGAGTCTAGAAGAGAAGTATACACAGGTATTAAAAAAGTAGCAGATGCAGTAAAAGTTACAATGTGACCAAAAGGTAGAAATGTAATATTGGAGAGGTCTTTTGGTGCTCCTACTGTTACTAATGATGGTGTTACAGTTGCTAAAGAAATTGAACTAGAAGATAAATTTGAGAATATTTGAGCAGAATTAGTTAAAGAAGCTGCTAACAAGACTAATGATTCAGCAGGTGATGGTACTACTACAACAGTAGTTTTGGTAGATGCGATTGTGAGAGAAGGTCTTAAATATGTTAGATCTTGAGTAAATCCTTTTGCATTAGGTAGAGGTTTACATAAAGCTGTAAATGCTATAGTAGCAGAATTAAGAAATAAATCTAAGAAGGTTGAATGAAGAGATGAAATCAAGCAGGTTGCTACTATTTCTGCTCAAGATGAAGAAGTTGGTGAGTTGATTGCTGATATAATGGAAGAAATTTGAAAAGATGGTGTAGTTACTGTAGAAGAAGGTAAATCTATTGGTTTAGAAAAAGAAGTTGTTAAAGGTATGCAATTTGATCAATGATATGTTTCTCCATATTTCATTACAGATCCATCTAGAATGGAAGCTGTTATTGAAAAACCTTATATAATAATTACTGATAAAAAAATTTCTTCTATTAAAGAGTTATTACCATTATTAGAACAAATAGCTACTACTTGAAAGAAAGATATAGTAATTATTGCAGATGATATTGAATGAGAAGCATTAGCAACTTTGGTATTGAATAAGTTAAGAGGTATTTTGAATGTTTTGGCTGTTAAAGCTCCTGGATTTGGTGATAGAAAGAAAGAGATATTAAAAGATATAGCTGCAGTTACAGGTGGTCAGGTTATATCTGAAGAATTATGACTAAAAT
>JALTWL010000219.1 GCA_027047045.1 Micavibrio sp. | reverse complement strand
CAACTACAATGAATAAATTAATATCATTTAAACAAAAACTAGAAAAGAAAACAAAAAATCCAACAATAGAAAAACATAATAACTTCAATATCCTATACCAACCTAACCAAAAAGAAATACAACAAATATATGAAAAACTACCATTAGAAATTAAACATAATATTTCTAAACATATACTATTACAATATTTAATTCCACAAACTTTGGAAAATACTAAAAATCCAGAAATGGCAATTAATAAAATAAAAGAAATAGCAAGTTCAAAGGAAGCCTTGGAAAAAGCAATACAAGCAAGAGTATTAGCAATATTAGAATTTACTAAAATAATAAATAATCCTCATTTAGAAACAGAACAAAAATTATCAAAGATAGCTTAAAATTTTATATAAATTTAAAAATCCCGGTTATTAATCAAACCGGGATTTTAATTTTTTATTAAAAAACATTAAATTCTATCATATCTTTCCATAGCAAGTTCTGCATTTAATTTATTTATAATTTCTTGTACTACTCAAACTATAATTATAATACCTGCACCAGAAACAACTACAGGAATACTTCAAACTTGAGAAATATATTGTGAAATTAAAGGTATATATCACAATACATATGTATAAATACCTATAATACCTAATCAAATTCAACCTAAAAAGCACAAACGAAGAAGTAATTTATTTAAATAATTAGCTGTCTCCTCACCTGGTCTAATTCATGGTATAAATCATCATCTTTTCTGAATATTATCAGCTATTTTTTCAGGATTAAAAACAATAAAAGTATAAAAATATGTAAAGGCTACTATCAATATAAAATAAATAATTATAGCTAATAATGGAGGTGTAGTAGAATAAATATTTAAATTTTGTTCTATAAAGTTAACAAATGATTGAACTAAAGCGTTATTAACCCATACTGAATTCTTAAAAATCTGAGATAACAAATAAGGAAAAGAAACAAAAGCTATAGCAAAAATTATAGGTATCATTCATACTGGATTTAATGGTATAGGAAGCACAGCTGTTTCCTCTACTTTTCATTGCCTAGCATATACAACTGGTATTTCCTTTCTCGTTCTGATTAATAAAATTGATAATATTATCAAAGCTAAAACTATAAATAACATAAACAATATTACTCCCAAAATATCACTTCATGCTGCAGAAATATATGTATATATTTTAGAAGTCATACCTGCTACTATAGAAGAAAATATCAACAAAGATATACCATTAGATATCCCTTTTTCTGTAATAGTTTCTCATATCCACATAAGCAATATCGTTCAAACTGTCATAACAAATGCAGATAATAAGACTATAGTTATATTAGAAGTATCGATTACATTACCTCACAATATAGAATTTATAAAATATATCATTCATATTGATTGTAAAAAAGCTAATGGCAAAGTTAACCATCTAGTATACTTTTGAATTTGCATTTGTCATACTTCACCTTCTTCTTGAAGCTCTTCTAATTTAGGCACAACAGCTGTTAAAAGCTGCATAATAATCGAAGCGTTAATAAATGGAATCAATCAAACAGCTATTATAGAAAATTGCTCTAAAGTTCATCACAAAAGCATAGCGAAAAATTCCAATCATCATGTTGTAGTATTAACAGCTTCACGAAGCAAATCAATATCAACAAATGGAACTGGTATTATAACCAAAAATCTATAAATAACGAGTCAAATTAAAGTATATAACAATTTTTTCTTAATAGATTTAGAATGTGCTATTTCTACTAAATAATTTATAATTTTAATTTTAGAATGTACCATATCTATAAACAATAAAAATTTAAACTTTATCTAATCTCGCCTCCTGCAGCCTTTATTTTTTCTTCTGCACTAGAAGAAAAAGCATCTATTCATTCAAATATTAATTTTTTTGTCAAATCACCTTTCGACAATATTTTAACTAAAACTTTTTCATCTTTTATAATATTAAGTTCTTTTAACTTAGCTTTATTTATAACATCACCAGATTTAATATTTTCATTTTTCTCTAATCTCTCTAAATTTACTGGCACATACTCTTTTACTAATTTATAAAATCTTTTAAATCATCTTAATTTAGGTAATCTTTGTGTTAAAGGAGTTTGACCTCATTCAAACCATGCTGGTATAGATGTTCAAGATCTAGCTTTTTGTCATTTAAGTCATCTAGTAGAATAATTACCCTTTCACGAAGCATTTCCTCTTCAAATTCTTTTTGCAGGTTTATTATATCACTTACTTTTTCTAATTTGATGTAAAAGCATATTTTATAAAATTTAATTAAATAAATTTATTTATTTTTAACTTTATAAGAAGAAAGTAATTTTATAGTAGCTAAAGCATTATTTAATACATTAGAAGTACCAACTCTTTTTGAAAGAACATTATGATATCAAGCAAGTTCCAAAACACGCCTTATAGAAGATCAAGCTTTAATACCAGTACCAGGAGCAGCTGGTAAAATTTTAATTCTAGCAGATTTATATTTAAAATATCTAGCATATGGTACAGTTGAAGCTTCTCATACAACAGGTACATCTACTACATTTTTATAAGCTTCATTAGTAGCTTTTTTAACAGCACTAACTACATCTTGTCCTTTACCAACACCTAATCAAATTTTTCAAGCTTTATTACCAACTAAAACTACTGCTCTAAAAGACATCCTTCTACCTCATTTTGTTACTCTAGTTACCATTCTCCTTTCCAATATAATTTCTTCAAATTTATTTTCCTTTTTATCAGCCATTATAATTTTTAATTAACTTATAAATTAAAATTTTAACCCTGCTGATCTAGCACCCTCAGCTAACGCTTTTACTCTACCATGATATTTAAATCCATTTCTATCAAACGCTACTCTTTCTATTCATTTCTCTAATCACTTCTTAGCAATTTCTTCACCAACTTTAACAGCTCTTTCTAATTTCTTTCATTCATTAATTTTTAAATCAGAAGCAGCAGCAAGCACTT
>JALTWL010000218.1 GCA_027047045.1 Micavibrio sp. | reverse complement strand
AAGTTTGATATATTATGTTGAGGATTCGTTTCTTTGTACTTAAGAGGGTTAAAACAATGTTAGATATAAAATTTATTGCTGATAATTTAGATGCAGTGCAACAATCTATTGAGCTTAGACATGTTGGGGCTGATGCAAAAGCTGTAGTTAAGCTTTATGATGAATATAGAGCTTTAAAACAAGAAGTTGATGATGCAAGGGCAATAGCAAATAAAATTGCTAAATCTATAGGCAAGGCAACGGCAGAGGACAGACCAAAGCTAATAGAGCAAGGCTCAGAGCTTAAAAAACAAGTTGCAAAATTAGAAGATAAAGAAAAAGAGTTAAAAACAACGCTAGATGAGGCACTTTTGACTATTCCAAATATGCTTGCTGAAGATGTACCCGCGGGCAAAGATGACACATCTAACGTGGTTATATCTAAATATTTAGAGCCAACAAAATTTGACTTTAAGCCAAAAGACCATTTAAAAATTGGCAAAGATTTAGATTTAATTGATTTTGAAGGCGGTGCTAAAGTTGCAGGGGCAAAATTCTATTTCTTAAAAAATGAAGCCGTATTATTAGAAATGGCTTTACAACATTTTGCTTTTAAAAAAGCAATGGAAAGAGGTTTTATTCCTCTGCAAACTCCAGATATTGCTAGAAATGAAGTAATGCTGGGGGCGGGCTTTGCTCCTAGGGGTAATGAAAGCAACACTTACCGAATTGAAGATACAGATTTAAGTCTTGTTGCCACCGCAGAAATTGCGGTTGGTGGTTTGCATGCAAATGAAATAATAGCAGGGGATATGCTACCTCTTAAATATATCGCTTGGAGCCATTGTTTTAGAACGGAAGCCGGTGCGGGTGGACAGGCAAGCAAGGGTATGTATCGTGTGCATCAATTTAGCAAGGCAGAACTATACGTATTTTGCAAACCAGAACAAAGTGCAAATATGCTAGAAGAACTGCGAGAGCTTGAAGAAAGTATATATCAAGATTTAGGTCTTCCATACCAAGTTGTTAATGTTTGCGCTGGTGATTTAGGAGCACCTGCTTATAAAAAATATGATATAGAGGCATGGATGCCAGGCAAAGGAGAAAATGGCGAATATGGTGAAGTAACTTCGGCTAGTAATTGCACAGATTTTCAGGCAAGACGCCTTAATATTCGCTATAAAGACAAAAAAACTGGTAAAAATAGATTTGTGCATACTTTAAATGGCACTGCTATTGCGATGAGTAGAACTCCTGTTGCAATTCTTGAGAACTTCCAAACAGAAGATGGCAGTGTAAAAATACCAGAAGTTCTACAAAACATCATGGGTGTTTCTGAAATAAAAGCTAAAAATAATACAGATGATGTAAGTAATAAAAAGCTAGCGTCGGCATAGCAATATTTTAGGGATTAAATTTATGTCTGAGATACCAAATAGCAAGAAAGAGCGTATAAAATGGCTAAAAAAGCCTTCTAATCGCAATAAATTTGTAAGACAAGGTGCGGGCGCTATATATTGGTATGGTAATTTAGATAATATAGACAGCATTAAGATAATAGTTAGCACAAGAAGCACTAATGTTGGCGGTGGGCTTGCCCATTTCGGCGGTTTGGGGGAAGATGAAGATATAGTTGCAGGTGATAAAATTGCAAGCGGTATCAAGAACGCAATTAGAGAGGGTGAAGAAGAAATAGAGGAGCTGCTTGGATATAAACCAAAATTAAAACAAGAAAATTGTAAATTTTTATTTTCTGCAAATGATGATAGATTTTTTATTGAAAATGGTAAGGGCTTTGCGGTTGATGCAAGAATACATACATATAGGGTAGATGACGAGCTACTGGAGGTAATTTTTCCAAATGGGGAAAATATATCCAAACGCTACAAAAATCATGCGGGCTTTGAAGAAACAGAACAGGCAGAATTGCTCCCATTTAAAGAGGCTTTAAAGCAGCAGGCTAACTATCATTATCCACATGAATATTTCTCACTTTGGGTATTTGCGGCAAAAGAAATGGGCGAGGATATTATTCAGCTTGTTCAAGAAATAAATAAAAATATGATAGCTACACGTATCAATTTTCAAAAAATAGCCGATGATATGTTTATTACTGTTGCAGATTTAGAAAATTATTTGGGAAAAGAATATAAGGATAAACTAGAAGAATACGAAAATTGTTTTAAGACAATAGATGTTCGAAATACACGTAGAAATAATATGCGTATATAATTAAACAATAATGGATATTTTCTTAAATTAATTTATAAAAAAATAGCATGGGTATGGTAAGGTGATGGATTGCATGGATAGATATATTGATAGAAATGGTTTTATTTTATATAAGTCAAGAAATTTAACACCAGTTGAACATTTATTAGATTTTGAATTACGTGCGAAAAGAAATGGTCATAGGGGAGCAGTTATATGGCTTACCGGACTTTCTGCTTCTGGTAAATCTACAATAGCTATGGAAACAGAAAGAAGGCTTTTTCAAAGAGGATATCAGGCATATGTACTAGATGGCGATAATATTAGGCAAGGTCTTAATGCAGATTTAGGCTTTTCTCCAGATGATAGAGCTGAGAATATAAGGCGAATAGGGGAGGTGGCTGCTTTAATGGCAGATGCTGGTATTGTTGTAATTAGTGCTTTTATTTCACCCTATAAGGCAGATAGAGAAAAAGCAAGAATGGTGGCTAGGGGTAGATTTTATGAATTTTATATTAAGGCTAGTTTAGAAGAATGTAAAAAAAGAGATCCAAAAGGACTATATAAAAAAGCGCATTTAGGCGATATTGAAAAATTTACTGGAATTTCTGCCCCATATGAAGAACCAGATTCGCCAGAATTAATCATAGATACGGAAAAAAATAATATAAATGATAGCGTAAGTGAAATAATAAACTATATAGAAAACAACCTAAAACTATCCTCCAATTTCGATGAAAAAGACTCTATTGTATCAGTTGGGAATTAGACACAATATACTAGAT
>JALTWL010000217.1 GCA_027047045.1 Micavibrio sp. | reverse complement strand
ACTTTATTGGGAATTAATTATTATATGCCTTTATTATTTCCTTTTAATTTTATGAATATTTTAATGTACTATGGTTAGATGAGTTTGAAAAGAAATTCAACAGGCTACATTACACAATATTAAAATTGATTTATGATATTTTTATTTTGAATAAATTATAGTTTTGATTCAAAATGAAGAAAACAATACAATCATTATTTTGTATTATTGATACTAGTTATTGTTTTGTTTTTTAATTCACAAGCTGATAACTGTTGTCTATAATAACAGTCTTACAATATACATGGTTTCAGCCTGAAGTTGAATTATCACATCTTTTGAACTTGTTGGCTCCGGATGGAATAGACAGAACACTTGATAAAGTGACATACAGAAAAGCCATGATGAAGTGGATTGACAATATTATATCAGAGTCAGGGTACTGTTTTTACATATAATGCTGATCAACCAAATGTAGTTTATTTTATACACAGATTAATTACTTGCCCCAGCTGTTTTAATTGCATTGTTAAAAACTAACCCAAAATAAATAACATGATTATGTTATCTATCATTGCCAGATTTTTACTGGTACTTTTATCTCTTTGATATTAGTAATCTTTTCTTATAAATTGATATCTAGTATGAAACAAGGAAGTAACTACAAACATCCATAATCACTGTAAATATTCAGAGGAACAAAGGAAGAAAAAAACTCCTTGCCTTGCATGTGTCAAAATATATGACCATTTTTAATGTCATTTTGCAAAATAATCATTTGTAAGTATGGAATAATCTCCAGGGATGTTAAACATTTCATATTTATTCAGGGAACCTGATTACAGCTCAAATGACGAAGTTGATATTGATTTATGTGCAAGAACCAGATCACCATATCATCAGGAAACTGATCCCTGTAAGTAGTATTTATTTAAAGAAGTAAAAAAAAATGTGTGAAGTTCATATCAGAGACTTCAAATTATAATGTAGAATAGTAAAGTAATATGGAGGTAAGAATCATTATTAGATGAATGTGTAGAATAGTAAAGTAATATGGAGGTAAGAATCATTATTAGATGAATGTGTAGAATAGTAAAAGTAATATGGAGGTAAGAATCATTATTAGATGAATGTGTAGAATAGTAAAAGTAATATGGAAGTAAGAATCATTATTAGATGAATGTGTAGAATAGTAAAAGTAATATGGAGGTAAGAATCATTATTAGATGAATATGGATGAGTCGGCTCTGTGTCTGATGTCTGTGTACTGTTATTAGCATTTTGCTATAGGCTGATCATTATGTCATATTTATAACTTTTTATGTTAGTAACATTTATATTTAAGTATGTTTGTTTTTCATGGTCACATATATATCCAGTTGTTTTGCATTAAAAAAAAAGAAGCTATACTGCATTACATGAATCCATTAATACCATTTCATTTCCATTTCATGAATAAAATATTCTACTGCTAAATGCATATAATTTTGAATCTGATTGTAATGAGCAACTGTGTAAAACAATCTTGGGTGCCTGGTATCTTTGTATTTTGGTCAGTCAGATAATGATTACACACCAGGAGTAGAAATTAATACATTATTTTCATTCACCCTGGCGGACTAGTAGTCTTAGAATGTTGCTTGTCCCAATGAAAAATCAGTAGTGCCTTAATTTTATTATTGGATTGATACATAACATGAATTGCAAATATTACAAGTGTTTCATGTTGAGAAGAAATCTTTTTATTTTTTAAATTTATTTTTTAACAACCTTACTGAAAAGGTGGTGTTTAATATAACTTTAATTCTGTTGCAACAATGAATGAATGTGGAATCAAAAGATATTTTCTGTTTTGTTTTTAAATATGGGGTCATTCACAATTATCACTGATATTTTCTATATTTACTAGTTACACTTGGGACTAGAAGCTTAAGACCTGATCGAATTTAAATTAACCATTAAAATATTGATATTGTATGTACTAGTTGAGGTGGAAGATGAGAATCTATATAAACATACTATTTGTACAAATACCAAACAAATGTCAATGTGA
The DNA here is from genome assembly GCA_027047045.1 of Micavibrio sp. GTDB lineage: Bacteria > Pseudomonadota > Alphaproteobacteria > Micavibrionales > CSBR16-224 > JAJFGX01. The sequence continues at coordinate 1,036 of JALTWL010000217.1, read as the reverse complement.
ACAAATCGGAGCCATCAGCCTGTACTGAGACAAAGAACCAGTTAAAAAACAAACAAAACCCCACGATAAACGTCTGCTAGTGAGTGCATTTTTGTCAAATAAATCTGCTTAGTGGGTATGAGTGGCAAATATCAGTCTGACAGCTATTATGTCAAAATAATACAAATTTGAAATAAAAGTTTGGGTGAAAACGAAATCTACTGGCCAGGAGAACAAGCATCCGTAAAGATTGACCCCCTGCCCCCATTGATTTTTCCTCGCCTCATGTAAGTGGTTGAGCATTAATTTCTATCCCTGCACATAAATGTGATGTCACGTACAATTAGCTGTTTGTGGTCACTGAGTGTGAGTGGTTGCACCAGTCAATTTCACAGAAACAAAGAACATGGTTGAGTCACTGTAGTAAAAGTATTGGTTAGTAGTGAATATCACATTATGAACAAAGGTCACAACTAAATAAATCTAAATCTAAAATAAATTACCATTGATATCTGGCCTGCTTTAAGATAAGGGATTTGTCCCCCCAAAAAAATTTCACATAATTTTATGTTATACTAGTTCATTAAAAAAAGAAGGGAATTTTTTTTTTAGTATTGTCTGTTTCTTGAAAAAGAGATCTTGAATATGTATATATTTTGGTGTTAAATTAAATAGCATTCTTCTCAAACTTAGTGTGTGTGTGTGTGTGTGTGTGTGTGTGTGTGTGTGTGTGTGTGTTGTTTTTAAAATATATAAATATAACATAACACAAGAAAACAATAACTAGCTACCTTGTTTTATTCAAAGCAGACCAAATGCTGAACAGAACATAAACAAAATCACTTGTTTGTACAGTAACATGTGTTTTGTGATATATTAAATACTACTGAAAAGCACTGCTGAAAGTTGTAATATATTTTCTCTCTGTAGATGTGTACAGTAACACGTGTTTTGTGATATATTAAATACTACTGAAAATCACTGCTGAAAGTTGTAATATATTTTCTCTCTGTAGATGTGTAGAGTAACACGTGTTTTGTGATATATTAAATAATAT
>JALTWL010000216.1 GCA_027047045.1 Micavibrio sp. | reverse complement strand
GCTAAAGAGGTAATCGATAACATCTTGATCTCTTTAAAGGTGCAAAAATGAACATTGCTCAAAAAAAATACAAATTCAAAGATACTGGTCTAATCCTAGAGCCTATTTTTGTAGATGAAAAGAATGGCTACTTGATCTTAAAAAACTTCCAAAAAGTGCCTTTGTATTTAGTTGAAGAGTACAACCCGCCTAAACAAAAAACGCTCTTTGATTACATTCCAGTAAATCAAGATCCACGACCTGAGTAAGTCGTTAAACTGCTCCAGGATAGGTGCAGGAACTCCGCCTATCCTGTTGCGTTAAGAGAGTTCCAAAAATTAAATCAAAAGGAGTTCACCATGACACTATTCTTTGTAGGCGAAATCGTATCAGGAGATGTTATCCAGCGAACAGACAAACATACTGGCCAGATAACAGAGTATCTGACCGTAAACGTAATGATGAGAATGGTAACCAAACAGGGTAAACCAAAGATTTACGCTGAAGATATAACGCTTCCAATGGATTATAAAGATCTAATCGATAGAAGTGTAGGCAAATATATAGTTATTCCTTATCAATATTTTACCACAAAAGATAAATCGTTCCTTTTCGTGGATGAAAAATATCAGGTAATCATTCTTGATAAAAATCCATTTGAGCCTACTGCTCAATCCAAAAAAGCCGCATAGCTTCCTAGAGTCCTCTTTGGAGGACTCCATGGAGGCATTGCCTCAAAAAATTCTTCATAAGGGGGAGATTATGAAAAAAATTTTGGCGACTGTTCTTGGTTTAGGTCTGGTTGGTTCTAGCGCTTTTGCAGCTATTACACCGCCAACTCCAGATTACACTGATTTTGAAGCGGTTGTAGGTGTTTCTTTGGCCGTTAGTTTGGTTGTTATGCTTGCTAAACGAGCAAAAGGTTTCTTTAGATAAGAAATGTGTCAAGGGATTTTTCCCTTGGCCAAAGGAATTTTAATGAAGTATGTGGTTATTGTCATAATATTTATAACTACGCTTAATGCTGAATATCTTTTAAAATATTATGGCAATAATTACTGTATAGATTCATATTCCATACAAGATTCTTCTAGCAATATTGATATAGTTCTTTCTAGCAATGGTCAAACTTATACAATCTCTACCGATATATCGAATATAATCCCTGGATATGAATATAACGCTTCTGCTAATACCTGTAATAAAAAAGAGATTCTTCAAAAGTTGGGACTCGATTATTATCAATATAACTTCATTTTTGCATTTTTAGGGCTTTTGATAGGCGTTATTTTTTTAGCGGGGGTGATTCTTGGCTGAAGTATTGACAAATGAGGCATTTAACTATTTTTTGACCATATCGTTAATTATGGTTGTGCCACTTTTTATTTTTGTTTCTATGATAAGGATGTTTAAATGAGGTATATTTTATTGTTTATATTATTTTTATTAAATTTATATGCTGATTCTAGCAATGCTTATAAAGTAATTTATGTATCTACTAATTCAGGTGTAACTCAATATAAATTAGGTTCTACTACTATGGATAATGTTAGTTATTCAATATTGTCTCAATATAGTTCTTATTCTTCAAAGTTATCATTTCTTGATCCTAATGGTCAAATGCTAACAAATTTTCAAGTTGGTTCTGTATATTATTTTTATAGAGATACTGGTTATTTATATGAAATTTCAATTACTGGTCAGGATTCAGATTTTAATGTAAATGGTTTATATATTGGTAGTGTTATTGTATATCAAATAAGTAATATAAGTATTTCTCCAATTTCAAAATGTCCATCTCTGATGCAAGAAGTGAAAGTAGATGATTCAATTTTTCCTGGACTAAATTTTGTATGTAAAGCTGGAGATCTAAATAAAACTGAATGCGAATCTAAAGGTGGTTACTATGTAGATCCGTCTTGGGCTGAATATGCTTATTCTTCTATCGGTCCAGATCTTAATATGCCTGTTGATGCACAGTTATATTCACTATATGGATCTGGTTGTATAGATCTTAATTGGCATAATCAAAGAGCTCAAAGTGAAAATTTTTCATTTTTAGTTGGTGGTTTTTTAGCTGATATTCCTGGTAAGTTTTTAGCTAGATTTGCTAATACAATTTTTGCTGGTGGAAAGAAACTGTATCAATGGGTTTTAGAAAAATTAGGTTTGTATGATGATGGTATTATTGATGTTCAAGCGTATGCGAAACAATTAGAGTTTAAAGATGTAAAAATTCAAGATGATAGTGTAGTGCCATTATTGGAATGGAAAGATATGGGCGGTCCAAGGCTTGTAGAAGATACTCCTATGCCTTATCCTCCTGATGCGCCTCTTGTTGATCCTGCTAAATTTTATGAAAATCTTCCTGATCCTAGATTTGTTGATGAATTTAAGCCTGCATTTATACATGGCAAAAAGATATTAGATGATATGACTGATATACCTCTTACTGATGTTGAAAATATTCCTTCTGGTACTACGAAAGTAAAAGATATTGAATTGCCTGATTCTATTTTGAATCCTGAAACAAGAACTTATACATTACCTATTACAAAAATTAGGGATGTTGAGTTTCCAAATTATAGGCAAACTGAATTTGTTGCTGAAACTCCAACAAAAGTAAAGATAAAGGTTACTAAAAGGGGTTATCCTGATGGAAGTTATATAAAGATTTATAATGTTTCTTATCCTGTTAAAACTGGATATTATTTTCAAAGAATTTACGAGGTTACATCTTCTGGTGAAAAAACTTATACTTCACCGCCACAAATTACTGACGGCACAACAATTATTAATAATTATACTTATAACAATACAAATAATACAACAAATAACAGTAATTATCCAGAAAATTACCAAGAAGCTACTAATCTTGATCCTATTCTCCAATATCTTCGTGCAATTCAAGCTAATCAAGTAGAACAGATCCAAAAGCAAGAGCAAATTTTACAAAAGGTTGATGATATGTGGAATTATCGTCCACCTAATGCAGATGAGGGTTCTGTAACACTAAATCATTTTAACGATATGCTTCAAGATTGGGGTAATGTTATCGATTCCGCTTTTGATTTTATAGAAAATCTCAAAGCAGATCTTG
>JALTWL010000215.1 GCA_027047045.1 Micavibrio sp. | reverse complement strand
TGCAATAAAGATATAGCAATCACAGCAAAAAATATAGCTATTTTTTAAACGATTTATACTATAGTCAATTATAAAAACATTTAGAGATTTTTTATTTTCCTAGCAATTATACAAAAGATATTTATGATACCAAAAGCCCCCAACACGGGATTTATTTAAACATAATTTTACATAATTCAACGCGCGGTTTTAGGGGGGTACTTAAAAGTAGCAGTCTAAATAATTTTAAGAATAGCTATAGATAACCATCTACGAATAAATAAGTCTTGTCGAATAATAAAAAAGAAAGGCGACCAAAAGGTCGCCTTTCCGCTAACTATATCTAACCAAAGATTAGAAGTTAACCATTGTACCCAATAGAATTTGAGTTACGTCACGATTAAGTGTTGGGTTAGCATTATCATCAACTGTACCCATAGACACAGAACCGCGGAAGGTCATACCAGGACCATATGTGTAAGTACCACCAAATGTGATACGCTCAAAGTCAAAGTCTTGGTTTGCACCGTTACCATATTCATAATTTGATTCATAGTAAGAAACACCTGCGTGGTAAGGACCGTTATCCCAGCCTAGACCAACAACCCATGTTTCTTGACCGTCACCAGATGCTGAATTTTGACCATAGTCATCAACCATGTAAGCAGCACCAAATGAGAAACCTGCCATAGATGCGTTAGCCGCAACATTCCAAGCTTTCCGATCATCAGAACCGATACCATTTGCAGCATTATCAGCCTCTGTAGATGCTTTCATGTAACCAGCACCTAATGTTAAGGCTACATCTTCAAAGTTGCCGTCCCAACGTGCAGCAAGTTCCCAAAGATTTTCAAAGTCACCAGCATCTTCATCGGTTGCAACTGCATTTGTACCGTTACCAACTGCAAGAACACCATCGCTTACTGCAGGTGCGAAAGACACACCAGCTTGGAAGCCATTGAATTTAGGTGTTAAGTATGTGATTTTTGCAGCGTTACGCGCAAAGTCCATATCATAGTCAAAAGTTTGGTCAAATGCAGCAAAACCTGCTGGAAGTGTACCACCTAGGTCAACTGTGAAAGTTTGGAAACGTGTGCGAAGACCGTCAACTAGGTTATCAGCAGAAGGAGCAGCAACCTGTAGTAAGTAACCAGCACCATCTTCATGACCGAAGTTTACACGACCCCAAGAACCTGAGAAATAAGCATAAATTTCGTCAGGAGCATTGGTAAAGTTAGCAGCGATGTCTAATTCACCATGCCCACCAATGGTAAGACCATTGTCTAAAGTTGTTTCACCAGAGAAGTGAATCTCAGCATCGTCACGAATATCAAAATCACGGAAACTATCACCAGTAGCCTCATCATTGTCTGTATAAGCTACATAACCACGATAGAAACCACCAACTTCTAGATTAAGTCCGTCAGCAATTGCAGGTGTTGCAACCATTGCAAAACCAGCGATAGCTGTTGTTGCTAAAAATAGTTTTTTCATTGTTTTTCCTCCAAAAGAAAAGTTTTTAATTATTATCACCTTTGGGACATTCCATAAAGATATTCCAAAGGCTCCTATATAAAATACTATCTATAAAGGAAAAGAACCGCAATATCAAAAAATCCAAATATGTAATAAAGTTATTTCACTGTTGCAAAAATACCACACAAGTAAATACTGTCTATTTTGTCTTTATATTATCGCTAATTTCTGTTGCGATTACAGTATCATCATCATCCACATCGTCTATTGCGGGTTCAATATCAACATCACCCACTTCAATATCGCCATCTTCATTACCAGCATCTTTGATATTTGCAACAAGTTTCATGGCGGTTTTGCGTTTTTCTCCTGCCTTGCGAGGGGCTTGATACGCCATTTCTATATGTTCTTGGCAATATGGTATGCCTTGTGGACTGGGTTTGCCACAAAAATAAAAATCAGCTGACTGTGGGTCACCAATTGGCCATTTGCATAATTTTTCAGAAAGCTCCATAAAGCCAATACCTGTATCACCACTGTCATTTGCAACTTCTTCTGCGGCTTCTTTTATAGCTTTTTTGATTATTCTTTGTTTTTCTTTTGTATTTAATTTTTTTTCTTTTTTTATTTTTTTATCTTCTAAGGTCTTTTTATCTTGTTTAGTAGCTTTAGCCTTTGTCGTGGTTGCCTTTTTTGTTGTTTTTTTCTTGGTAGTTGTTTTTTTAGACTTGGCCTTAGTTGTTGTAGTTTTTTTCTTTTTAATTGGAGATGCACGCCCAGAAAGCCCCAATCTATGAGCTTTACCAATAACAGCATTTCTTGTTACCCCACCAAGTTCCTTGGCGATTTCTGCAGCGCTAGAGCCTTCTGTCCACATTTTTGTCAATATTGCCACTCTATCTTCTGTCCAACCCATAATTTTATCCTTAACCTCACTAGTAAATTTAACCTTAACCACCAATTTATAGCAAAAAAAAGCAATTCACCATAGTAAAAAAGCAAAATTTAAATCAATTCTTGTAATTAACCCCGATGGCTTGCTTTACTTCTTTTAGAGTCTTTTGTGCCACAGAGCGCGCTTTTTTTGCCCCCAATTGCAATATATTATCAATTTGTTGCTTATTATTTATTAAATATTCGTATTTTTCCGTGCTAGAGCTTAATTCTTTTTCTATTGCCTCAAATAATATTTGTTTAGCATCTCCATAGCCAAGACCACCATTTTTAAAGCCTAAATACATTTCTTCTATATCATTTTTACAAGCAAAATGTTTGTAAATTTTATAAATCAGGCAATTGTCAGCATCTTTGGGCTCATCTGGAGTTTTTGAGTCAGTTTTTATTTTCATGATAAGTTTGCGACGCTTTTTGCTAGGCATAAATAGAGGTATGTGGTTGTTATAGCTTTTGCTCATCTTCTGACCATCAATACCAGGCAAAAGTTCAGTTTCTTTGGAGGTATAGGCTTCTGGTAATAAGAAAATATCACCAAAAGTATGATTAAATCTAGCTGCAATATCACGAGTTATCTCAACATGCTGTATTTGGTCTTTACCAACAGGAATTAAAGTAGATTTTTGGACTAAAATATCTGCCGCCATTAAAATTGGATATGTGTAAAGCCCCATATTTA
>JALTWL010000214.1 GCA_027047045.1 Micavibrio sp. | reverse complement strand
ATAGAAATAATGCAAAATATGCCAAAAAAAGCTGTAAATACAATATTCGCTGATCCGCCATATAATTTGCAACTTTCGGGGGATTTACACAGACCAGACAATAGTCATGTTAATGGTGTAACTGAAGATTGGGATAAATTTTCAAGCCTAAAGTCATATGATAATTTTACTAAGGAATGGCTAAAAGCAGCAAGAGAGCTTTTAACCGATGACGGTACTATTTGGGTTATAGGTAGCTATCATAATATTTTTAGAGTTGGCTCTATAATGCAAGATTTAGGTTTTTGGATATTAAATGATATTATCTGGAATAAGACTAATCCCATGCCTAATTTTAGAGGGCGAAGATTCACTAATGCTCATGAAACACTAATTTGGGCAGCAAAGTCAGAAAAATCAAAATATTATTTTAATTATGACGCTATGAAAGCCTTAAATGAAGAAAAACAGATGCGCAGCGATTGGAGTCTTCCTATTTGTAACGGAGCAGAACGACTAAAAGACAAAAACGGCAAAAAGGCTCACCCAACCCAAAAACCAGAATCTTTACTATATCGTGTTATTACAGCATCTACAGATGTGGGCGATACAATATTAGACCCATTTTTTGGAACTGGCACAACTGGTGCTGTTGCAAAAAAACTTGGGCGCAACTATATTGGCATAGAGCGCGATAAGGAATATATCAAACATGCTAAAAAACGTATAAATAATGTCAAAGAAGGTAATTGTAAAGAGCTTTTAAGCACTCCAGAAAAACGCAAACAACCAAGAATTCCTTTTGGACAATTGCTAGAAGAAGGACTTTTAAAAGCTGGCGCAATTCTTGTTGACCACAGCCGAAAACATAAAGCAAAAGTACATGCCGATGGTAATTTAATTAGTGGAGAAAAGCGAGGCTCTATCCATAAATTAGGCGCAGCTCTACAAGATGCTCCCTCTTGCAATGGCTGGACATACTGGCATTTGGAAGAAGGCGAAACAATCCGCCCAATAGATGATTTACGCCAAGAACTTAGAAATAAGCTATTTTCCAATAATGATAGTGGAAATATTACAACGCATTAAATTTTTCTTTGCTATTTTTAATCTTCGCTTCAAATAGCAAATATCTCACTTTAATACTCCTAAGCCATAAACTTAGGAGTATTTTTTTAAAGTTAGCCCCAAAAGAATTGTTTACATAGCTTAACATTTACAGACAGCTACAACATTATAAAAAAATAAAGATTTTTTTATTTTAAAATATATTAAAATCTGCTATTAAGTCAGTAATTGCAACCTTTTGAAGAGTAATAAAAATGAAAAATGTAAAATTATTAAATGATGTGTCCTCTAATTTAGATATTGATAAACTTTGTGATAATTTTAAAAATCGTACCGCTAAAATAGGCATAGTTGGGCTTGGATATGTAGGATTACCATTAGCTTGCGCAACATGCAATGCTAATTTTAAGACTATTGGCTTTGATGTTGATGAAACTAAAATTGACAAATTAAATAAATCCATATCCTATATTGGTGGGGTTGCAGATGAAAAAATTGCAAAATTTAGAGAAAATGGACTATTAGATGCTACAAATGATTTTTCTAGACTGCCAGAGGTTGATGCAATTTTAATATGTGTGCCGACCCCCATTACAAAATATAGGGAGCCCGATTTATCCTATGTTACTCAGACTACAGAGGTTATCGCTAAACATTTAAGAGCTGGACAATTGGTTGTTTTAGAATCTACAACTTATCCTGGGACTTCCACTGATGTTATAACTCCCATTTTAGAAAATAGCTCAGGACTTAAAGCTAGAGATGATTTTTTTGTTGCCTATTCACCAGAACGTGAAGATCCAGGTAATCCCCACTTCCATACAGCAAAAATACCAAAGGTTGTTGGTGGTGATGGGGAAGATGCACTTAGACTTGCCAAAACAATGTATGATGAATTTTTAACTGGTGGTACAGTGCCTGTATCCTCCACAGCTACAGCAGAAGCTGTTAAATTGACTGAAAATATTTTTCGCTCAGTCAATATTGCGTTGGTAAATGAATTAAAAATGATTTATAGCAAGCTTGGTATTGACATTTGGGAAGTTATTGACGCTGCGGCAACTAAGCCTTTTGGTTATATGCCTTTTTATCCAGGTCCTGGGCTTGGTGGACATTGCATTCCAATAGATCCCTTTTATCTTAGCTGGAAAGCACGGGAGTTTAACATATCAACGCGCTTTATTGAGCTTGCGGGTGAGATAAATATATCAATGCCAATTTATGTTATTCGTCAATTAGCAATTGCTTTGAATGAAAGATATTCTATTGCTTTGAACGGTACTAAAATCTTAATTTTAGGAATTGCTTATAAGAAAAATGTAGCAGATTTACGTGAAAGCCCAGCATTTGAAATTATGCATCTACTTAAAAAATATGGTACTAAAATTTCATATAGTGATTCATATGTACGTGAAATACCTTGCCTTAGGGCTCACCCCGAACTAAAGGGTGTACAGTCAGTCAAACTAACAGAAGATGTCCTAAAAGCACAAGACGTTGTTATGATTGTAACTGACCATGACAATGTTGACTATAACTTTGTTGCTGAACATGCAAAACTTATTGTAGATACAAGAAATGCAACAAAAGATGTTTATAATAAATTTAAAGATAAAATAGTCAAAGCATAATCAAAAAAATATACAATTCGGTTATTTTATATAAAATCATATAAAAATTAAGTTATTTTGTGGATAGGTCACATATTATATTTTTCTTACCTTTTTTCTATCTTTGTCCGTCCTTTATAATCCTTTTAGAAAAGCTGCTATATAAAACTGGTAGCACAAATAATGTCAGTAAAGTAGAAGAAAATAGTCCTCCGACCACAACTGTTGCCAAAGGTCTTTGTACTTCTGAGCCAATACCTGTTGCAAGCAACATAGGAATAAGTCCTAAAGCCGCAATAAATGCTGTCATCAACACTGGCCTTAGCCTTGAAAGCGCGCCATTAAACACTGCGGTTTCTACGTCAGTGCCACTTTCAACAAGTAAGTTAATTGCATTTACCATAACAACACCGTTTAGCACAGCCACCCCAAAT
>JALTWL010000213.1 GCA_027047045.1 Micavibrio sp. | reverse complement strand
TGCCCTCATGCCCCATTGCGATACCGTCAGTTACAGTAATTGTTGTAAATTCTCTTGGTGTTGCCCCTGCTTTTTTTACGCCCTTTTTAACAATTTGGGCGTGAGCAGAAAGCTCTATATTACAAGGAGCTGCCTCATTCCAACAAGTAGCAACAGCAATAAGAGGCTTGTCTAAATCCTCATCACTAAGCCCCATTGCCCGCATCATCGCCCTTGCAGGCGCTGCTTTTGTTCCTTCTGTTACATGGCGTGATGGTAGATTTTTTTTATCCCAAGCACCCATAATTCACCTCATTTATTTTTAATTTTTAAGCTACTTTTTTGTCATCTATTTTGCTAAGCCATGGCATCATAGAACGTAAATTATCGCCCGTTTTTTCCATTGCATGGGCTGTCCATTTTTTTCTTGCTTGCTTAATTATTGGACGGCCTGCGTGATAGTCTGCCATAAATTCCTTGGTGAATTTACCGCTTTGAATATCCGCTAACACTTCTTTCATTTTTTCTTTTATACTGTCATCAATTACTTTAGGACCACTAACATAATCACCAAATTCAGCTGTGTTTGAAATGCTATCGCGCATTGCAACTAGCCCGCCTGCATAAATTAAATCAACAATAAGTTTCATTTCATGCACTGTTTCAAAATATGCCATCTCTTCTGGATAGCCCGCCTCAACCAAAGTTTCAAAACCACTTCGCATTAAACAGGTAAGACCTCCGCACAGAACTGCTTGTTCTCCAAATAAATCTGTTTCACATTCGTCCTTAAAGCTAGTTTCAATAATACCACTGCGACCGCCACCAATCGCGCTTGCATATGACATACCAATATCGCGCGCACTGCCCGTTGCATCTTGCTCAACCGCAAGCAAGCAAGGAACACCAGCATTACGACTATATTCTGCCCTGACTAAATGCCCAGGACCTTTGGGGGCAACCATAATTACATCTAAATCATCTCTTGGTTTAATTAGCTTAAAGTGAATATTTAGACCATGTGCAAATAGTAAGGCTGCATCTTTTTTTAAGTTATTTTTTAAATCATTCACGTAAATTTCTGCTTGCACTTCATCTGGGGCAAGCATCATTACAACATCTGCCCACAAAGCTGCCTCTTTTGGAGTTTCAATTTCAAAACCTGCGGCTTTTGCAGCATCTCTACTATTTGAGTCTTCACGAAGGGCAATTACAATTTCTTTTACCCCGCTATCACGTAAATTTTGCGCATGCGCATGCCCTTGTGAGCCATAGCCAATAATTGCTACTTTTTTGCCTCTAATTATATCTAAATTTGCATCTTTATCATAAAATATCTGCATTTTAACTATCTCCTTTAATTATATATTCAATTTTTGACTGGGCTGTGTTTATCATACCGGCAGGACCAGTTTTAACAACATCAATGACCCCAAGAGGTCTTAAAACATCAATAAAAGTATTTACTTTTTGTGGGGCGCCAACCATCTCTATTATTACTGTATCTTCAAAAGCCTCAACAATATTTGCATGAAAGCTACTGGCTATTGTCAAAACTTCAAGGCGTTTTTCTCCCGTTGCCCTCACCTTAATTAAGGCAAGTTCTCTTAGTACTCTGTCTTTGCTACCCGTTACATCTGTTACGTGAAATACATTTACCAATTTTTCTAATTGATTTTTTATTTGCCCAATTACTCTATCTGTTCCATGCGTAATAATAGTTATACTAGATAGCTCATTTTCTCTGTCAATATTAGAGGCAGAAATACTGTCTATATTATAATTTCTAGCAGAAAAAAGCCCAACCACTCTGGCAACAGTTCCCGCCCTATCTCTTACCACCATAGTAATTGTATGACGATGCACAACGTCTTTTTCATCTTCTTCTAATACAGGATAGTGAGTTTTTTGCTCTAATTTTTTATCTTCAACTATTGTCATTGTCTTTAGCTCCAAATTTAAATAATTCAATCATCTGCAAATATCATCTTATTGTGGGCCGCCCCTGGTGGTATCATGGGAAAACAATTCTCATCTGCTTTTACAACAATATCAGCAAATACTGAACCTTTATGTTCAATCATCTCATTAATTACCCCATCAAGCTCATTTACATTTCTTGCCCGCAAGCCTTTAATACCATAAGCTTCTGCCAATTTTACAAAATCAGGTTGCACTTTGCATGAACTCTCTGAGTATCTCTCACCGTGAATTAGCTCTTGCCATTGCCTGACCATTCCCATCCAGCCATTATTTAGAATAAATACTTTAACGGGAAGATTATAACGCTTAAGAGTACCTAATTCTTGCAATGTCATTTGAATTGACGCCTCCCCCGCAATGTCAATTACAAGCGCGTCCTTGTGCGCGACTTGCACGCCAATTGCAGCTGGAAAGCCGTATCCCATAGTACCAAGCCCACCAGAAGTCATAAATCTATTGGGCTTTTCAAATTTAAAATATTGTGCCGTCCACATTTGATGTTGCCCAACTTCAGTTGTGATATAAACGTCCCTATTTTTGGTCAGCTCATAAAGACGCTCAATTGCAAATTGTGGTTTTATAATATCATCAGATTTTTTATATTTGAGAGATTCCTTTTTACGCCAAGCATCTATCTGACCCCACCATTCTTTTAGTTGCACTTTTTGTTTTTTTTCAGTATCAAAGCCAAATTTTTTACGCCAAAGCACAATAAATTCTGCCAAAAATTCTTCTGCATTACCAACAATTGCAAGGTCAATATCTATATTTTTATTGATAGATGATTTGTCAATATCTACATGTATTTTTTTTGAATTTGGGGAAAATTCATCTGTTTTGCCCGTTACTCTATCGTCAAATCTAGCCCCAATTGCAAGCATAACGTCACAATCATGCATTGCCATATTAGCTTCATAAGTTCCGTGCATACCAAGCATTCCTAAAAAATGCTCATCACTAGCGGGAAAGCCCCCAAGCCCCATTAAAGTAGTTGTAACTGGGGCATGTGTAAGCTCTACTACCTCTTTTAAAAGCTCAGATGCTTTTACCCCAGCATTAACAATACCACCGCCAGTATAAAATATTGGCTTTTTTGCCACCGCCATAATGTCAACTGCTTTTTCAACTAAATGAGAACTAATGTAGCTTTGGACATTATAGCTAGGTAAATTCA
>JALTWL010000212.1 GCA_027047045.1 Micavibrio sp. | reverse complement strand
GCTAAAGAACAAGCCGCCTATATTGAGAAATTAAAATCCAATGTAATAATTCTGGCATTTGAGGAGTTTATTAAAAATGAAGGCTTTGGGTTTACCACAAAACTAAATAAAGACAGTGAAGAAAGCAAGGCAAATACTATAACCCAAATAAAAGATGAAATAACAACTACAAATAGCAGTAATGACGAAGAAGATATTTGGAAATACCTGCTTTATTTCTCAATACATCTAATTCCAGTTGAATATGCAAATGAATTGCTGCAACAACTATACAAACTAGAAAGACTGTCAGGTAAAGAAACTAAAGATAATAAAGACCTAATACATATACTTAAAAAATATATCCAGTTACATGACGCTAGATTTTCTGGTAATAGCATAGGTGATAATATAGATAAAAGTGAACTAGGAAAATTATTTGAAAAACCATACCTAATTGATAAAATAAAGGGAAATAGTCCAGATAACTGCATGACTTCTGTGCGATCCTTACGCGAAATAAAACGTTTTGGTTATTTTACCCCTCTGTTAACAATTTATAAAAAATACAAAATTGAAGAAAAACTACTCCACGAATATAAAAAATTTATAGATGATAGCGTCAATCAAAAAACTATAGACGAATATCAAAAAGAAAAAGAACAGCTACACAAAAAATGGGTAAAAAACAAAAAACTCCCGCGAGCAGAAGAAGAACGCTACAAAAAATGTGTGGAAAAAATTTCTGAGTATAAGGATTTGTCGCATCATTTAAATATGCAAAATCATGTCAAGCTTGGAAAACTGCTAATTGCCGTTTTAAGCAGACTTATTGATTATGCTACTATATGGGAAAGGGATTTATATTTTATAACCCTTGCCCTAATTTATACTAATGATATAGATGTTAGTAATATTAAGAAATTATCGCAACTACTAAAAAGGAGAAGTGAAGGCGACCTGTTCAAAGCAATTGAAGCAACAGCAAAATATAGCCCAGACTTTGCGCGAGAAATTGCAGAATATATGGACTTAGATATAGAAAATGTAGAAAAATCCAAACCTGCATTTATTAGAAATGACTTAGCTCACTTCAATATATTTGACAATCCTAAAGATTGTAACAAAAAAGATATAAATCTTACAGATGCAATAAATGATACAAGGCTGATGATGGTTTATGACAGAAAGTTAAAAAATGCTGTGGCTAAGTCAATCAAGGACTTATTAGAAAAAGAGGGCATAATAGTGGATTGGAAAGTAATCTCTCATAAACTACAAAATATAAAAATAGACTCAAAACAAATAAAACATCTAGGTGGACGAGAAGAAATCACAGAAGATATGCACTCTAACCACTATATTGATATGGTATCTATAATGTTTGGCTACGATAGAAAGGTATTAAGGCTTGACGAGCTAAAAAAGTCATGATATAATTGCATAATATGGTAGGAAATTTGCGTATTTCTATCGGTTTTTGTTATGTGATATATGGCTTTTTTTCTTGTATATCATATGGATACGCAACTATCTATTGAACATCACTCCCAAATGGCGGGAGACTACAACGCCAAAGCGGACTTCCTCCCGGAATCCCGCATTGAACATCACTGCCAAATAGCAGGAGAGTATAATCTGTTTTGATAACTAGATATATTGTATAAATTAAATATCTTTAATGTAGCCATTCTTAAAATTATTTACACAGCTACCACATAATATTATTGATTTGTATAAATCACTACACAACAGTATAAATACATTTTACATATATTTTGTATAACAAAGAGCTTAGGTTAAAATAATATTAAATAATTTTGAAAATAGCGATAACTATATAACTTAATTACAATCTCATAACCATCACTACCTTCACATGAAAAACTACTAGACTAAAAATCTAAAAAATAACATCTTAAAAATATTACGTTTTAAAATAGGCTAGATAGCTTTATATATTCAGTTTCTGGCTTTAGCCTGTATTCATATACGAATTGATTTTCAAGGACTCTTTGTACATAGTTACGTGTTTCGTAAATTGGTATCAGCTCAATCCAATCTATCTTTTTTTCAGTGTTAAGTTTTCTTGGGTCGCCACGTTCTTTTACCCAACGGCTTACCCGTGCAGGTCCAGCATTATAAGCGGCAATCGCTAAAATTGCCGAACCATTAAATCTATCCAACAGCTGTTTCAAATAATAACTACCAAGTTTTATATTATAAGCTGGACTTTGAATAAGCGCTTGCTTACCATTTGCAGGTCTTTTGATATTTAGTTGTTTTCTGACCTCAGTTGCTGTGCTAGGCATAAGTTGCATTAGCCCCATTGCGCCTGCGGGGCTGACTGCCTCTGTATCAAAATTACTCTCTTGTCTGACAATAGCGTGAATTAGGCTATCATCGGGCTTATTTGAAATTGGTCGCCAAGCAATTGGAATTGATGGATATGCTTTTTCAAATAGCAATATTTTATGTTTTGAAAAAAGCCTTTTTGTTGCAAAAACATTATAATGGTAATTACCAGTTTTACTACCTAGCATCATAATTGCCATATATTTATTTACATCATCTGCCTGCAAAAGAGCCTGAGTAAAAAATGGTTTTGCATATTTTTCCATACCAGTCATATGAAGTATGTGTAAAATACGCATATTATTGTTATTTAAAAAATTCTGAACTTGAATTTGGTCTATATTGACATTGCTATCTTTAAGTAGAGGTCTAATATCAATATTTTTTAATTTTTCAACTGCATGCTGTCCATAAAAAGTGGTTGGATATTGGGCTGCGGCTAAATACCATTTCCTGCCCACATCTTTTTGTTTTAAAGCATCGGCAGAGCGTCCAAGCCAATAAGCCGCTCGTGCTAAACTAATTGGCGATTTAACATTATTATAAAGTGCATAAAAATGCTCAAAAGCCTCCATTGGTCTGTCTAAAAATCTAAGCGCCAAAAAACCAGATAAAAATTCTGCCTGCGCAAGGGAAAAACCACCCCTTTGTTTGTGGTTAGACACAAGCCTATATGCCATTTTAAAATTGCCTTTTTCTATAAAACGGCGTGCAAGTATATGGCGTTCTCGCCACCAACGTTTGGCAGCTGGAAGATTTGCGCCTTTTAATTTTATATTTAAAAGTAGCTCCGCGGCGGAACTATCCATATTCT
>JALTWL010000211.1 GCA_027047045.1 Micavibrio sp. | reverse complement strand
GTATTTTCTTGCTCTAATTCTTTTCTTCTAGTTTTGGCAGTTTCCTCATCAATTAAGCCCGCCGACAAATCAGCATCTATTGCCATTTGCTTGCCTGGCATTGCATCTAGGCTAAATCTTGCCGATACCTCTGCAATACGACCTGAACCTTTGGTAATAACAATAAAATTAACAAGTACCAAAATACCAAAAACAATAAGCCCAATTACAAAATTACCCTGCATTATAAAGCCACCAAAGGCTTTAATTACATGCCCTGCCGCATCTGGTCCTTCATGCCCATTTGCAAGTATTAACCTAGTTGAGGCCAAATTCAACGATAGTCTAATTAAGGTTGCAACCAAAAGTATTGTTGGGAAACTACTTAAATCTAGTGGTTTTTCTATAAATAAAACTGTCATTAAAATAAGAACAGAAAAGCTCATAGAAAGAGCAAGAGAAATATCAAGTAACCATGTAGGCATTGGTAAAATTAACATTACCAATATAGTTACAATAGCAAGTGCAAAAACCACATCTCCGCGAAATTTAAAACCGCTTGTTTTTGTTATTGCACCGCTAGTATTTACTGCTTCTTCTGCCATAAATTTTTAAATTTCAATTCAAAATAATTTCTAAACCAAGCCTATCATTAAGTAAAATATAATTAAACAGACATATTTTCTTTATCTAAGCTTGTATCTTCACCATATTGTTTTAGCTTATTTCTAAGAGTTCTAATAGATATACCAAGTATTTTTGCTGCATGAGTTCTATTGCCAAAACAATGGTCTAGAGTATTTAATATTAGCTCTTTTTCCACATCAGCAACTGTTTTAGGCGCAAAAGCCGCAATTGCATTTTCTGCCCCGTCATCTATATCTATATTTAAACTATTATTTTTTTCAATTTCAGATAATATTATAGCATCTGGCTCTATATCATTTTCATTGGAAATTAAAACGGCTCTGTGCATGGTATTTTCAAGCTCTCTTACATTACCTGGCCAATGATAAGACATTATTTTTTCTATAGCGCCATCTGATAGCTTTTTCTTAAAAGCTAGTTCATTTTCCTCACTATATTTGTCCGCAAACATTTCAGCTAACGGTAAAATATCCTTTGGTCTGTCTTTTAAGGCGGGCAAATCAAGATTGATTACGTTTAATCTAAAATATAAATCTTCTCTAAAATTTCCAGCTTTTACTTCTGCAGGCAAATCTCTATTACTTGTTGCAATTAGCCTGATATCAACCTTAACAGGTTCTTTACCACCAACTCTGTCTATTATTTTTTCCTGTATTGCCCTTAGTAATTTTGCTTGCATATTCATTGGCATTTCACTTATTTCATCTAAAAGTAATGTACCGCCGCTTGCTTCTTCAAATTTTCCTATTCTTCTGGCAATTGCCCCTGTAAACGCACCTTTTTCATGTCCAAAAAGCTCAGATTCAAGTAAATTTTCTGGAATTGCCGCACAGTTAAGAGATATAAGCGGCTTGTCAGCACGCTTACTTTTTGCATGAATATATTTAGACATTACCTCTTTACCAGTACCAGATGGTCCCGTAATCAAAACAGTTGCAATGCTAGGTGCTACTTTTTTTGCCATTTCAACCACAGATACCATTGCAGGGTCAGAGGCAATCATATCTATATTTTCATTAACAGCCGCCTCTAACACAGCAGAAATAAGCTCTGCATCAGGGGGAAGAGGAATATATTCTTGTGCCCCTGCTTTTATTGCCCCAACAGCTACTTTTGCATCATTTTCAACCCCACAAGCAACAACAGGAACAGAAATATGTTCATTTTTTAAAGATGCAATAAATTTTTCTATATCCTGCCTAACATCAATCATGACAATATCGGCGCCACTGCCAGAGCGAAGTGCGCCAAGCGCTTCTTCTATATCTTCGGCATGAATAACATTTGCGCCTTTTGCAAGGGCAATTTTGCCTGCCTCACTTATATGACTTCCTAAACTGCCAATAATCATAAGACGCATGACTAAATAATTACCTCACTATTTAAAATAACGAATACGACTATCGGGTGGTAAAATGCTATTGATAATCATTTCCAGTCGCCTTGGATTTTCTTTTCTAACCATAGATGTCATACCATTTATAATAAGTCTTTTTTGTACAGCATCATTTTGAGCATTATGTTCCATCTTTGTTGCCAATGGTGAAAAAACAACAGTTGATAAAAAAGCGCCATAAAAAGTAGTGAGAAGCGCAACTGCCATACTAGGACCAATTGTTGCTGGGTCATCTAAATAAGCAAGCATTTGCACAAGCCCAATTAAAGTACCGATTAACCCCATTGCGGGTGCGACTTCAGCTGCGCGTCTTAAAATACCTGCACTTTTGTAATGTAACCTTGTTTGAACATCTATTTCACGCCCAAGTAAATTTTGTATTTCTTCTTGGCTTGCACCATCACGCACCATTCTACAACCTTGTAGTAAAAAATTATTATAACGTACAACCCTTTCATATTTTTGCAGCTCTAAAAAGCCTTTTGCCCTCACCACAATGGCAAGTTCAAGCAATTGTTTTGCTAAAATATCAGTACTGACCTCTTGCCTAAAAAGTGATTGCCCAATAAGTGTTATAGCTGCTCTAAAATCTTCCCCACTAAAAGAAATAGCAGTTACCAACATAGTGCCAAAAACAACAATTAAGATAGAGCGAATGTCAAAAAAAGCAGATATACTACCCCCCAAAGCAAGCGCAGAGATAACAACCGTTACCGCCAAAACCAAACCAATAAAAGCAGATGCATCTGATTTTATATTTGTTGCAACTCCAAAAACAGATTTTTGCGGTAATTTAACTGCAACCTCACCATTTGCGGAATTTTCTTTTTCTGCCATATTTACATCCTAAAAAACTTAAAGAACAATAAAATTATTGACGCGTTCTATCCGATTTTACAATTTCAGTCATAGTAACCCCTAGCCTGTCTTCATCAACAACCACTTCACCACGGGCAACAAGCCTGTTGTTTACATATATATCTATTGCTTCCCCAACTTTACGATCAAGCTCAACCACCGCACCACGCCCTAATTTTAAAAGTTGACTAACCTGCATGGTAGAGCGACCAAGCACAGCCGATATTTGTACTGGAACATCGTAAATTGCCTCAACATCTTTTGGCCCATCAGCTGACATGCCTTTCATCA
>JALTWL010000210.1 GCA_027047045.1 Micavibrio sp. | reverse complement strand
TAGTATCTGCATATTTTACTGTTGAGAGCCTATGCGCAATACAAATAATTGTATGACCTTGTTTTTTTAACTCTAATAATGATTGGGCAATAATAGTTTCTGTTTTGTTGTCAAGCGCACTTGTAGCTTCATCTAAAATTAGTATATTTGGTGCATGGTAAAACATTCTAGCTAGAAGAAGCCGTTGTCTTTGCCCCCCTGAAAGAGAGGCATCTTCTCCTTGAAGCTCTGTATCTAGCCCATTTTTATAGCTTTCTATTAGTTCTCTTAGATGAGCCTTTTCTAAACTATCCCATACTTTATCTTCATCAATTTCATTAATATTTTTTCCAAAAGCTATATATTCTCTAATTGTTTGTGGAAGTACAACAGGATTTTGTGGTATATATCCGACATTACTCCAAAACCCTTTTTTATCACTTTGAGACATAAATTCTATTCCATCTACTAATACACGTCCTTTTTTAGGTTCTAATAAATGTAATATAATATTAACTAAGGTTGATTTTCCGCTTCCAGATTCTCCTACAAGTCCAATAAAAGCACCTTTGGGAATTTCTAAATTTATATTATTAAGTACAGAAATTGATCTAGTTTCCTCTTTTTGAGGATAAGAGAAAGAGATATTGTCTAGAACAATTGATTTTTTAAATATGAAATCTTTCGAAGGTAATATATCAGAATTGCGAGCTTGCTGTTGTTCAAATTTGCTTATTTCTAACTTTAAGTTTAAAGTCTTCTCAACAATGGGGTAGGCAATTGCAATCATTTTTAAATAGTTAAAAATACGATTTAAAATTGCAAGCACACGCAACCCAGCGAAACCAATAATTACGAATACAGGAAAAAGATTTGTTATATTTTCCCCAGAATATGTAAGATACAACATAATAATTATAACAGAAATAGTTAAAAGTATTTCTATTTGTACTGGTGGTATGCTATTTGTGCATTGGGCTTTAAATTGATTATGTGTATCTTCTACAACAGCCTTTTTATATTTTTTATAAAAGTAATTGTTCTCTGATAAACGTATATCAACAAATGATCGTAAACTATGAGAGAGCCACTTTTTAGTTTGTTGCAAAGCAATTTCATTTCGTATAGCTAAAGAGCGAATTGTGCGTTTTAAAAACAAAATATTGAAGACAAAAAATATAACAGCAAGCCCCATAAGACTCAACGTAATGATGGGATTAATAAAAAGAAGCATAAATAATATCATCATTATCAACGTAATATCTCTTAACAAAAGAACGAATGGTTGAACAGCTTGAAAATAAGCACGCCTTATATCCGATCCAATTGTTGACGCTATATTAACAAGCTCTTGCCCCACAAAGCGCATATAAGGCCAATTCATTACATAATTATATGCCTCTAATATTGTTTTTTCACTTTGCTTAAAGGTGAATTTATTCAATAAACGATCAGAAAAAATACTAAATATATTTTTACAGCTAATAAGAATAAAAAGACAAATACCCCCATATAAGGCTAGTTCTTGTGCAGATAAACCCTCAAAAGCAGGACTCATATCAATCAAAAAATTAGGAATACCATTAAATACTATTCGTAAATATAGTAAAATAAGCCCCAACCCTATCAGATCAAAAGATCCTGCCACAAGACAAAGTACAAAAATAAAAACAAGCGATTTTACTTGCTTGCGCCCTATCAATAATAAGGTTTTATATAACGCCCCTAGGATAGAGGGTTTAAAATCCTTCTTTTTATCCAATAAATCCATTATTTTAAAATCTCTTGATAAAGTTTTACCAATTTTTCTGCCTGTGCTGGCCAGCCATAGGTCTTTTGTATATGATCTAACTTCTCTTTTGTCGGTTTATATTTTTGAGTATTAGCCAACATTTTCTTGATTGTTTGCGTTAAAGCTGTCACATCACCTGCAGGGGTTACAAGCCCCACCTGTTCTGTTTCAACAAAGTTTTTCATTTCAGGTAGATCAGTAACAATCATCGGCAGTCCCGCCAAAGCTGATTCAAATAACTTATTGGGCAAACAGTAATAATAGTTTAGGCAGCTAGGCTGAATAAAAGATATACCACAATCTGCAGTTTTAATTGTTTGTGTTACTTCCCAATGTGGCACAGGTGGTAATATATGTACACGATCAACCATACCCAGTTTCTTGACATGAGATTTAAAAAAACTTAATGCAGGTTCTTTTTGAGGCCCCATAATACAAAAGTGAACATCATCAAGCGGTTTTATCGCTTCAGCAATTTCAGGCACACCACGATTCTGACCGATAGCACCTGTATATACTAGCAGTTTTTCACCATTTTTTAAGCCAATTTGTGTACGAACATCTTTTATATTACCACTAATTTTGTTTTTAAAATTAAAAATGGGACTGTTGTGGATAATAGCTATAGGCTTGTTCAAATCACCATAATTCTCAAGATAAAAATTAACGGCTGATTTATTGACAGCGATGAAACCATCTATTTTCAGGAAATAGTAACGAATTACTGTCTCTATCTTTTTTATAGCTTTTATAGTATTTCTTCCCTCTCTATCAGCCTCAATTTCATGAGCATCAAAAATAACTTTTGCTTTTGTTTTCTCTTTACAAGATATAGCCAACGGTACCGTTTCAAAATCATGAGCATGAATAATATCAGGGTTATAATTCACAATCGGTTTACAAAACATCTGTTCAAACATATAATAGCGTATATCCTGAAAGAGATTTGTTCGTAATTTTCTAAAGAAATTATTACCTTTAATATTATCAATAATATTTTTGTTAATAAGTTTTAAGGGGGTACGAATGATAAAATACCCCCCCATAATAAATACAAGAATAATGGCATAAAAAAAATTTTTTAAATGACTAAAACAGCGTTTATTTCCTGCAAATAAGTCTTTGAAAAACCTGCCTATAAACATTAAAGCAAGACTAAAAGCCTTTTGTATAGGAGAATATCTTCTATAACACACACCATTTATTACTTCTTCACTTTTTAAGCCATTCTCATAGCGACAAAAAACGGTAATACTTGCACCAGCTTCAGCAAGAGCCTCAGCCTGTTTAATTACTCGTGAATCAGCAACGCAATTGTTTCCAACGACAGACGCAATACGTATATTCTTAAGCGGTTTTTTGGACATAATTTTTTCTTTTCCTTAAGTATAGCATAGTGTTAT
>JALTWL010000209.1 GCA_027047045.1 Micavibrio sp. | reverse complement strand
TACCGAGTATTTCATCTACACTTGTTGTCAAATTATGCTCTGCCGCAGTAACTGGGGTAGCACCAACAGCTTTTGCACTTATTGGATACATTAAAAAGCCATAATAGCTGTATAAAACCTCATCACCTACCCCAGCATATGCCTTGATAATTAGGGATATTAGCTCCTCTGAGCCAGCGCCACAGACAATATTGGCCAAATTTAAGCCATATTTTTTTGCCAAAGCCTCTCTTAATTTATCTGCACCACCATTTGGATAACGATATATTTCTGATAAATTTTCTTTGCATGCTTTTATAGCTAATTGACTAGTCCCAAGCGCATTTTCATTTGATGCAAGCCTAACCAGCTTGTTTATACCTTCAATTTTTGCTTCCCCACCAATATAGGGATTTATTTCCATGATATTTGGCTTTGCTTTTATAGCCCCCATCTATTTTTCCTATCCTCAAAATGTAATATTATCTATTTAAGATTATAATTCTTTTCAAACAATTTCAAGCTTTATGAGGATAAATCAAATTTACCTAAAGCCATATTTTGTTTTTTTTCTAATTTAGTCTGGTCAAATCCTGCAATTAGCTCATTGAATATTTGATACCAATTTATTTTAGCCCCTAAATGTAAAAAAATTGACCCCATTCCAAGCGCAGCTCTGTCCATAAATACAAATTCTGGTGGAGGCTGCACCCCTCCCAATTTTTTAAGCTCTTTGTGAGTTTTCTCAGCAATTTCCTTGCCATAGACAGTTTTGCCCAAATCCCCTATTTTTCGTTTTTTATTATCAAGTACAGGACCATATAAAAATTTTGCCCAATTATTTAAAACTTCTAATAAATCATTTGTTAAATTTTCAAATCCCCAGTCTTCATATGCCTTAGCTGCCATATCTTTATCATTTTTTTGTAATGCATAATATAGAGAAATAACCGCTGCAATAAATTTAGGTGGAAATATTCTAATACAGCCAAAATCTAGTAAATTTATATTTAAATTTTTATCAACGGTATAATTGCCAGCATGTGGATCGCCATGTATTATGCCAAAATTATAAAGAGGGATATACCAAGCTTTAAATAAGTTAAGCGCAATTTTATCCCGTACATCTTGTGAGGATTTTTTAAATGATAATATTGGTTTTCCCTCTAACCACGCAGTTGAAAGCAATCTTTTTGTTGATAGTTCATCTATAACTTTTGGAATATTAACACAAGTTTCATGTACCAACATATAACCATATAGTTTTTGACATTTTGCCTCACGTACGTAATCTAACTCCTCATAAAGCCTATCTTCAATTTCTTGGTAAATACCAGTGGTTGTAATTGATTTATCATATTTTTCAAATAAATTTAAAATAGCCTTTAGCTGGGACAGGTCAGATTTTACCGCCGTTGTCATATCTGGATACTGTAATTTACAAGCAATTTCTTGACTATTCAGAGTAATCGCCTTGTGAACTTGTCCAAGTGATGCCGCCGCCGTTGCCTCTTTAGAAAAATATTTAAATTTGCTTTGCCAATTTGCCCCAAGCTCTGCCCGCATACGACGTTTTACAAATGGCCAGCCCATGGCAGGTGCATTTGCTTGTAATTTTTGCAGTTCCTCTGCATATTCTTTTGGAAGTGCATTTGGAACAGTGGCAAGTAATTGCGCTATTTTTAAAAGCGGTCCTTTTAAATTTCCCAAAGAATTAAATAAATTGCCAGCATGTTTATTTTTATCAATATTAAAACCTAAATATTTTTGCCCAGCCAATATTGCCGCTAGACCGCCAACTGTTGATGATACTTTTGCATATCTAGAAATTCTTTTAACAATATTTTCGTTATCTAGGTCATCGCTATTTGGCATATAGTTTTTCTTTTTTTATTTATATATCTACATATCAACACTTATAGATGTTATTGGTATTGTCATTTCAGGGTCAACAAAAATATCTATAGCATCTAATTTACCGTTAAATGTAACCTTATCACCACCCCAGTTAGTTCTTTTAACACTATCTAGCCCAATTATATTTAATCTAAAACGTATATATAATTTTCTATTTTTTAACTTTTTCTTGGAAAGCAATCTAACTAAATATTTTGCTTTTTCAGGAGTTACTCTTATCCTGTTTATTGTAAGGGGGGCTGGTAATTTTATTACAAAAATATTCGGTATTATCTCTATTAGAGTTTTATCTTTCTTCAATACATAATCATAACATGCCATCTCTGTGCTATTTGGAATACTTAAACTATAAATACTTAAAAAACCTACATTATTTATTTGCGAATTCTCAAGTAGAGGAAAAGAATTTGTTTCAAAATCATATTTTCCAATATAAACAACGCTTGAAACCTCAAATGATTTATAATATTCTTTATCGATTTTATCTATTTCGGAATTTATTATTTCTCTAATTTTTTCCCATTCAAATTCATCAGTAAATTTACTTTTTACCAAATTACAATAAAATATATGAGCGTAGCCATCAGTTAAATAAAGAGGGCGTTCATTATTTTGATATGAAGCAAGTAATAGAGTTGTAAGTGAAAAATAGTTTGCGGTTACATAACCAGAGCCCAACTTTTCTAAAGAATATGCAGGTCTAATAACAGATATCATTAAAAATAATGACATTGTCATTATAGTTATTGCTATTATTACCTTTTGTTGCATCTTATATAACTCCTACTAATTTCTAAAATACAGTATTGCATATGATTCTATCATATAAAAATTTTATATTTGTTTAAAATGATTTTTATAAATAAAATATATTTAAATATAAAGGAAGTTTAATTTATGGCATATTTAAGGCTAATTGCAAATACTCTACCCAAAGTAACAAAAAAAGCTTTTGGACAAAAAGTAACTTTGTTAGGCAGGTTAATAGTTAATTGGGACTCTATCTTGGGGGCTGAATTAACATCTAAAATAAAGCCTGCAAATATTAAATACCAAAGAGGAAAAAATAAAAAGAAAATTATTTTGGGACTATATGTTCCAAATGGGGCGATAGCATTAGAACTACAATATCAAACATCACAAATTATATCTAAAATAAATATATTTTTAGGTAGTGAGGGTGTAGATAAAATAAACTTTATTCAAGCACCAGAAAAATTTACAGACTCTCATAAAAAGCTCAAACAAAATATAAATTCCAAAAAAAACGAGAAAAATATAGAAAAAATAGATA
>JALTWL010000208.1 GCA_027047045.1 Micavibrio sp. | reverse complement strand
TAAATTATCAAATTTTGCCTCAACATCAAAATCTGTATTAACCACCCTATTTTTACCGTAAGCGCCAGTTGCTTTTGCCACCATTTCTGGTAATTCATGATATGTTTGCGGACCAAATACCATATCAACATAAGAGGCGCGCTCCATAATAAAATCACCCTCTGCTTGCGCAACACAGCCAGCAACTGCAATTAGAGTATTTTTACCAATTTTTGTATTTCTCTTTTTATATTCATTCAGACGACCAAGCTCTGAGAAAACTTTATCTGTTGCTTTTTCACGAATATGGCAAGTATTTAAAATTATCATATCGGCATCATCTGGAATATCAGATACCTCATATCCCAAAGGCGCGAGTATATCAACCATCTTATTGCTATCATATACATTCATCTGACAGCCCCAAGTTTTAATAAATAATTTTTTATTGCTCATATTGCTAATAGCCCTCTCTAAATAAAATAACTTTTAAGAACATATGCAAAGCTTCATAAAATTGCAAGCATTTTGTTTCCAAAAATAATTGACATATCTTAAAATAAAGTTTATATATTTTAAGTCATTTTTAAATATGAGCATAGTAACGCTAGAGAAAAGATTCTCAACTATTATTTTATCTCCTAATTTCAAAAGGAACTAAATATAAATATGGACAATATCAATACAGATTTAATTAAAGCTATCAAAAAAGGGGCTACAAGCGAAATAAAACAATGTTTAAAAAAAGGTGCTAATCCCAACTATAAAGATGCTTTAGGACAAAATTCTCTTGTTTGGTCTATCAATACTATTGTTGATAAAAAAACTGAAATGAAAAATATTTTAACTGGAAGACCTAAAATTATCTTTTATGAAACCGGCCCCAATATAGATAATACTAGATTATTATTAGAGGCAGGAGCAAATCCAAATTCTCAAGATAAATCACTAAAAACACCATTGATGGAAGCCGCCAATAAAGATTTGGAAACAGTAAAATTACTAATTTCATACAAGGCAAATCCAAATATCCAAGCTGCAAATGGAACTACTGCACTAATGCTGGCCACAAATAATGTTGCTAGTAAAGAAATTGCCAAATATTTAATAGATAGTGGCGCAGATGTAAATTTAATAGACAATAGTCTAAAAACAGCACTAACTTGGGCAACAGAGGCAAACAACTTAACTGTAATTAAAGCACTAATTAAGGCTGGGGCAAATATCAATCACCAAGACCAAACAGGAAGAACTGCAATTATGTGGGCTGTCCTCAATGAATATTTGCCAACTATAAGATTGTTAATAGAATTGGGTGCAGATATAAATATACGTGATAATGATAATAACTCTGCACTTAGCCTGACCAATAACAAGAATATACTGGAAATACTAAATAATGCAAAAAGCAATCCTCAACAGTACCGCAAAATAAAATATCAGCAAGTAACCGAACAATTAAAATTAAGAAACACCCAAAAACAAAGAAAATTTAGACAATTTATAAAAAATAGAAAATCTATCTAATAGCCAAACATTCTTTTTCTAGCCAATGTATATCAAAATCACCTTTTTGGAATTTCTCTTGTTTTAATATACGCTCATGCAAAGGCAGGTTAGTATTTATACCATCAATTACGCATTCTTTTAATGCTCTTCGCATACGCATTAGGCATTCTTTTCTATCTGAGCCACGAATAATTAACTTTGCAACTAAGCTGTCATAATATTGTGGTACAGTATAGCCTTCATAAATAGCACTATCAATTCTAACGCCAAGCCCCCCTGGTGGGTGATATTTAGTTATTTTACCAGGTGATGGAACAAAAGTTTCAGGATGTTCAGCATTTATACGACATTCAAAAGCATGCCCACTAAATGTAACATCTTTTTGGGTAAATGACAGTTTTTCTCCTGCTGCAACTCTAATTTGTTCTCTTACCAAATCAATACCTGTTATAATTTCGGTTATTGGGTGTTCTACTTGCAATCTTGTATTCATTTCTAAGAAATAAAATTGCCCATCTTCATATAAAAACTCAATAGTACCAACCCCTCTATATCCCATTTTGCGAACAGTATCTGCGGCAAGCTCCCCAATTGCCGCTCTTTGCTCTGCTGTAAGCGCAGGCGATGGTGCTTCTTCTATTACTTTTTGATGGCTGCGTTGGATAGAGCAATCTCTCTCCCCAAGATGGACAGCATTCCCATGCGTATCTGCGATAATTTGCAATTCTATATGTCTTGGCGCTTTTAAGTATTTTTCAATATAAACATCACCATTACCAAAAGCAGCCTTAGCCTCATTACCAGCCATTTTAAAAGCTGATTCGAATTCTTCTTCGTTATTGGCGACTTTCATACCCTTACCGCCACCACCAGCAACAGCCTTAATCAACACAGGAAAACCAGCTTTTTTTGCAAATTCCAACCCTTCTTCAACATTCTCAACAATGCCATCTGAGCCTTCAATTACTGGAAGTCCTAAATTTTTTATAGTTTCTTTGGCAACAGCTTTATCCCCCATTTGCTCTATATGTGTAGCTGTTGGTCCAATAAATGTAAAACCATGTTCTTCAACCATACGGGCAAATTCCGCATTTTCAGACAAAAACCCAATACCTGGATGAATAGCATCAGCCCCAGTAATTGCAGCTGCTGTTAAAATTGCTGGAATATTTAAATAGCTGTCTTTTGCAAATGGACCGCCGATACAAACGCTCTCATCTGCAAGCCTAACTGCCATACCATTTGCATCAGCTGTTGAATGTACAACAACTGTTTCAATTCCCATTTCACAACACGCTCTGTAAATACGCAAAGCTATTTCACCACGATTGGCAATTAGAACTTTTTTGAACATAAAACAGCCCCTATTTCTAACAATTATTCAATTACAACCAACACTTCATCAAATTCTACTGGCTGAGCATTTTCTACCAATATATTAGATATTTTACCAGATTTTGGCGCTTTTAGAGGATTCATAACTTTCATAGCCTCAATAATCATTAAGGTATCACCCTCATTTACACTATCGCCAACTTTAACAAAACTATCAGCACCTGGCTCAGGCTGTAAATAAACTGTTCCAACCATTGGTGATTTCACTGCCCCTGGATGATTTTCACAATTACTAGCTGAGCCATTATTAGAAATGCTAACATTATTTTGTTCAGCTGTTACAGGTGCAACTGCCATTGGTGCAGGCGCTGG
>JALTWL010000207.1 GCA_027047045.1 Micavibrio sp. | reverse complement strand
GCTGATAGCAAAGGGCTTACTTTAAAGGAGGCTATATCGCTTGCTGGGGTTAGTGACCCAAGTTTAGCTAAGATAGAGGCAAAAAAGTCTTCACTTGAAAATGAGGCGGTTGCAGCAGGGCAACTTCCAGACCCAAAAGCAAAATTTGCAATGCAAAATTTCCCAACTGATACATTTAGCTATGACCAAGAGCCAATGACACAAATTGTTATGGGGCTGTCGCAAGCATTTCCACGGGGTAAAACTTTAAAATATAAAAGTAAAAAAATGCTGGCTAAAGCTAAGCTAGAGATGGCTAATTTAAATGATACAAATTTAAATATAAAATTTGCGGTAACAAAAGCATGGCTTGATATTTTTTATCTGCAAGAGGCATTAAAAGTAATTGATGATAGTAAAAAGCTTTTACATGACGTTATTCACGCAACAGAGGCAGCTTACAGTACAGGCAGACAAAATAGCCAAGATATTGTTGGAGCCGAGCTTGAGCTTAGTGTTTTGGAAGACAGAAAAATTGACGTTAATCGCAAGTTAGAAAAAGCACGGGCAGAGCTTGCAAAATGGATAGGCAATAAGGCTGCAGGCAAGCGCATGATGGGTGATTTTATTAATATTGGAGAGCTACAAAGCTACGCTAAAATAGAAAAAAATCTAATAAAACACCCTAAAATTCTTGCTGCAGATGCAGTGATAGAGGCTAGCAAATATGGTGTTCAAATTGCAAAAGAACAATATAAACCAGGCTTTAATTTAGGGCTTAATTATGGTATGCGTGATAATCCACCCAATGGTAAAGACCGCCCAGATTTTGTAAGCGCAATGGTTAGCTTAGATATTCCACTATTTACTGGTAAAAGACAGGATAAAAAACTGGAAGCCAGTAAATTGCAAGAAAAATCTTCTATTTACATGCGTGATGATATTTTGCGTAACTTAAAGAAAATGTTAGATGCTGAATATGCGAATTGGCAAAGGTTTAAGGAACGTAGAGAATATTACAAAAAAACAGTTGTTAAAAAAGCAGAGGAAAATTTTACAGCCTCACTTAGAGCATATAATCAAGATTTAACTGATTTTTCTTCTCTAATGCGGGCGCAAGTTATGGAGCTCAAAACAAAATTAGACTTAAAAAAAATAGAAACAGATATGGCAAAAGCAAAAGCAGCTTTGCTTTACTTACAAGGGGGTAAATAATAATGAATAAGTTGGTTGGAATAATAATTGCATTAGCTATTGGGACAGCGGTTGGCTTTGCCATTGGCGGCAGTAAATTGGATAGTGATAGCTCTAGCGGTGGCTCTAACAGTTCTGAGAGAAAAATTGCTTATTGGGTCGCGCCTATGGATCCAAATTATAGGCGTGATGAGCCAGGCAAATCACCTATGGGTATGGATTTAATACCAGTTTATGAAGATGAAATAAATGGCTCTGGCGATGATAGTAATGCGGTTAGAATATCTCCTTCTGTTATCAATAATTTAGGGGTTAGAACGGCAAAAGTTAAAAAAGTTAATTTTCACAATGAAATAAAAACTGTAGGCTATGTATCTTATAATGAAAATTTAATCAACCACGTTCATATGAGAACAGAAGGCTGGGTAAAAAAAGTATATGTACATTCAATTGGGGAGAGAGTTAAAAAAGATACACCACTGTTTGATATATATTCACCAGAATTGGTAAATGCTCAGGCTGATTATATAAATGCGCTTAGAAGTGGAGGGCGAACAATTATTCGTGCCTCTAAAGAACGTATGCGCGCGCTTGCAATTCCAGAAGATGTAATAGAGGAAATTGCCAAAACTAGACGAGCAAAGCAAATAGTTACAATAAAAGCACCTGCTGACGGTATTATTACTGCGCTTAATGTTGTTGATGGTATGTATGTAACGGCAATGACAACGGCAGTGTCTATTGTTGATTTGTCTAGTGTTTGGGTGTTAGTTGATGTGTTTGAGGCTCAAACAAGCTGGATAAAAGAGGGACTTACTGCAGAAATGAGGCTGTCATATCTGCCAGGTAGGGTATTTAAGGGGCAAATTTCTTATATTTATCCTGATATAGATAAAAAAACTAGAACCTTGAAGGTTAGAATGGAATTTGACAATCCAGACGAAATATTAAAACCTGAAATGTATGCATATATCACAATAATGGCAGCGCCAAAATTAGATGCTATTGTAATACCTAAAGAGGCACTAATTAGGACAGGCAATTCTGAGCGTGTAATACTTGCGCTTGGTGAGGGGCGTTTTCAACCTGCCAAAGTTGAAGTTGGATTAGAAAATGATAATGAAATTGAAATACTATCTGGCTTAGATGAGGGTGAAGAAATAGTTATATCTGCCCAATTCTTAATTGACTCTGAGGCAAGCTTTACTGGCTCTACAATTAGAATGTTGCCCGCGCAAGAAGAAGTTGATGATATTAGTAGTGTAGAAAATGAAGATGCCGAAAAGCATAAGGCGGAAGAAGATACAAAACCTGACCCCAATAAGGAAGGTTTTTGGATAGTTGGTAAAATAAATTCTATTTTAGATGATGGCAGTAAGGCAAATGTTACTCATGATCCTGTTGAGGTGATGGGCTGGCCTGCTATGACTATGGACTTTTTGCTAGATAGCAATATTGATATCTCCCAAATTGAAATTGGCAAGGAAATACATTTCAAATCTGTAAAAGATGAAAGTGGAATGTATAAAATTGTCGAAATAATGAAAATGTAGGGGGGGTGGGAAATGTTATCAGCTATTATTCAATGGTCAATAAATAATCGCTTTTTAGTGATAGTTGGCACGCTATTTATAATTGCATGGGGAATTGTATCTGTAAAGCAAACGCCTCTTGATGCAATACCAGACTTATCAGATGTACAGGTAATTATTAAAACTTCATACCCAGGGCAAGCCCCACAAGTGGTAGAAGAACAAGTAACATATCCTCTAACAACTGCAATGTTGGCAGTACCCAAAGCGGTTAATGTTCGCGGTTATTCATTTTTTGGTGACTCTTACGTGTATATCATTTTTGAAGATGGAACAGATCTTTATTGGGCAAGGTCAAGAGTGCTTGAATATTTAAGTCAAGTATCATCGCAATTGCCACCATCGGCAAAAACAGCCCTAGGCCCAGATGCCACAGGTGTTGGCTGGGTATATGAATATGCGTTAGTTGATAAGACTGGAAAGCATGATTTGTCACAACTTAGAAGCCTGCAAGATTGGTTCTTAAAATTTGAACTACAAACAGTGCC
>JALTWL010000206.1 GCA_027047045.1 Micavibrio sp. | reverse complement strand
GCCAAGAATTTGCTTGATAATCCCAAAATGTATAGTTATTTCGTTGTTTATCGGGAAATTTTGCCAGATAAGCATCTGTAAGCCCCATATTGATTAAGCTTCGGTATTTTTTTCTAACTTCAAGTTTAAATAAAGCATCATTTTGCCATTTAGCAGGTTCGTAACAATCTTTATCTTCGGGGATAATATTAAAATCTCCACCTATTATAAAAGGAATTTCTTGTCTTAGCAGTTGTGATGCTCTTTGATTTAATTTATCAAACCAATTTAATTTATACGGGTATTTTTCGCTGTCAATTGGATTGCCATTTGGTGCATAAATACAGCAGCATTTTATACCATTTATATCAGCTTCTAAATATCTAGCTTGGGGGTCGTTTTCATTTTTGGGGAGTGTTTTTTTTACATTTTTTATTGGCTTTTTGGATAAGATAGCAACACCATTCCAGCTTTTTTGAGGATTTATTGCTAATTTATATCCTAAATCTTCAAATTCAGCTTTTGGAAAATTTTTATCTTCTGTTTTTAATTCCTGCAACATCAATATATCTGGTTGCTTAGAATTTAACCAATTTATTATATTTGGAAGACGAGCTCTAACAGAATTTATATTCCAACTAGCGATTTTAATTGACATTACAAAAAGCCTTTTAGATATGAATTTAATTTTAATTAGGGCAGATAGTCTATAAGCCGAGTTCTGTAGTTGATAGCCATTCATCTAGATATTTTGTTACCAAAATATTCATGCGACCTACCCGAACAGAGATTCGGAAATTCATCAAATTCTGTTCCTATTTGGTCTTGCTCCAGATGGGGTTTACAATGCCACTTCCTGTTGCCAGTATAGTGCGGTGTGCTCTTACCACGCCTTTTCACCCTTACCCAAAATGGGCGGTATATTTTCTGTTGCACTTTCCATAGGCTCACGCCTTCTGGGGGTTACCCAGCATCTTATTTCCGTGGAGCTCGGACTTTCCTCATTACTTAAAAATTTAAGTAACGCAGCTATCCGACTATCTGCCCAAATTCAATTTATATACTTAAAATATCTTAATGGCAATGGTTAAACCATCATTTGTGGGAAGCATTATACTTGTATATTTATTTTTATTAGCTATTCTTAAGTTAAATTTCTTCATAATTTCTGCTGTGGATTGCCTTACTCTGTGCGGAAGTTCTTCACCCTCATCTAAATAAACAGCCCCAGAAAGTAGGGTATTATCCGCAACAACTAAGCCACCTTTTTTGATATGGCTTTCTGCCCAGTCAAGATAGTCTAAATATTGTCTTTTATCAGCATCTATAAAAATCATATCAAAAGGCGATTTTTCTTCTAAATCCAGCAACACCTCTTTGGCATTACCGTGTATTATCTCTATATTGTCAATATTTTTTAAATTTTCTTGAGCAAGATAAAATCTGTTATCATCTCTTTCAATTGTATATATATGACCGTCTTTTGGTAAAGCTTGTGATAACCAATAAGTTGAATAGCCACCCAGTGTACCTATTTCAACGATATTTTTAATATTGCCAAGCCTAACTAATATTTGCAATAAACGTCCATCTTCTGGACTTATTTGTATATTATCGGTAACAGCGGCTGTTTTTGTCGCTATTTCTTGTAATTTTTTATTTTCATTCGCAAAAAGTTTTTGAATATATTTCAGTTTTCTGTCCATAATAGTTGTTTATAAAATAATAGAGTAAAAAAGGAAATATAAATATGCCAGAACTTCCCGAAGTTGAAACTGTATGTAGAGGGTTAAGACCTGTGCTTGAGGGGGTGAAAATTGTAGAAACTGTAGTTAATATAGATAAATTAAGATTTGATATTCCAAGTAATATCATGCAAATAACAGAAAATATTAAAGTGAAAAATATAAAAAGACGGGCAAAATATATCATTCTTGAAATGGAAAATGGTTGGACTTTAGGCTGGCATTTGGGAATGTCAGGTAAGATGATAATAGATAATATTAAAAGAAAAGCTCAAAAACATGATCATATAATTATCAAAACCAGTAATGGAAAAGCAATATTTTATAATGACCCTAGAAGGTTTGGCTATATTTTCACAGAAAAGACTAATAAAATCACAAATAGTGAATTTTTAAAAGATTTAGGGCCAGAGCCACTTGAGATAAAATTTACTGGAAAAATATTATTTGATAAGATCAAAAAAAGAAAAGCTCCAATAAAAAATATATTACTAAACCAAAAAATAGTTGCAGGACTTGGTAATATATATATTTGTGAGGCTCTTTTTTATGCTAAGATTAACCCTAAAATTAGGGCTTGTGATTTGACGCTTGCTGATTGTAAAAGACTAGTGCCGATAATTAAAGATATATTAAAAAAAGCTATTAAAGCAGGTGGTAGCACTCTTAAAGATTATAAACAAGCATCAGGAGAAATGGGATATTTTCAATATAATTTTGCGGTTTATGGCAGAGAAAAAGAAAGCTGCAAAAACAGCTTTTGCAATTCTAAAATTAAACGTATAACTCAAGCAGGACGAGCAACATTTTATTGCCCTAAATGTCAAAAATCTGTATAGTACAAATCGGTGGTAGCCAAATGATGAATTATTTTAGAAATTTTATTATTGTCTTTTTATTTATAACAGGTGTTATAAATTCTTCTTTTGCAGGGCAGAAGCTTGAGTTCTTTCACTCTATATCTGACCTGCCTTTGATGTATGGCTTTAAAGAAAATGAAAATACAGCAATTATATTTGAAAAATTAGATGGGCGGATAATTGAAACAAGTGCTGTAGGCAGCGTATCTCAAGCAAAATTAGAAAAATTTTACGTTGAAATTTTACCAGAACTTGGCTGGCAAGAGGTAGAAAAAAATCTTTACAAAAGGGAAGGGGAGCTACTTAATATTAAATTTTCTTCTAACAGTAAAGTAACAACAATATATGTAACCATCACCCCAGATAAGGGATAGGATAATTATGACAGATTATAAATATATAGAAGTTGAAATAATAGATAGCTCAATTGTTCTTATTCGTCTAAATAGACCAAAGGCAATGAATGCACTTTGTGATGGCTTGATGAACGAGCTTGCAACAACTTTAGCAAAATTTGATAAAGAGAATAATATAGCTTGTCAAATTATTACAGGAAATGACAGAGCCTTTGCTGCTGGTATGGATATAAAGGAAATGCAGGCAAGGACATTTTCTGATACTTACTATATGGATATGTTGACAGAAAATTCTAACCTTATTGCAAATTGTAGAAAGCCTATTATTGCTGCGGTTGCGGGCTATGCGCTTGGTGGAGGCTGTGAACTTGCTATGATGTGCGATATTCTAATTGCAGCAGATAACGCTAAATTTGGACAGCCAGAGGTAACTATTGGTACTTTGCCTGGCTTTGGAGGTTCACAAAGGCTAACAAGACTAATTGGCAGACAAAAAGCAATGGATATGTGCCTAACGGGTCGCATGATAGATGCAAGTGAGGCTGTTGCAAATGGTCTTGCCGCAAGAAAATTGCCATTGGATAATCTAATAGATGAGGCAATATCAATTGCAAAAGATATAGCTAACAAATCACAAATGGCAACTATGATGATAAAAGAAGCAATTAACAGAGCAGATGAGAGCTTTCTTACAGAAGGAATTAGATTTGAAAGACGACTATTTCACGCAAGTTTTTCAACTTTTGACCAAAAAGAAGGTATGCAGGCGTTCATAGATAAAAGAGAGGTTAAATTTTCTAATAAATAATTTAATTTTATAATTGACAATTATGTATTTTAGGTATAAAAACACCTGTTAGTTTTATTTATTTTATTTTTTTAAGGAAAGGTAATTATGGCACATCATAAATCAGCAAAAAAACGTATTCGTCGCAACGAAAGACGTCGTGTTATAAATAAGTCAAGAATTTCACGTATTCGCACCTTTATTCGTAAGGTTGAAGAAGCAATTGAATCTGGTGATAAAAAACAAGCAGACGCAGCTTTTATTCTAGCGCAACCAGAAATTCACCGTGGTGTTACGAAGGGTGTTTTACACAAATCTACAGCAGCACGTAAATTATCAAGATTATCAAAACGTATAAAAGCACTAGCTGCTTGAATATTTTGATTTAATTATCTTTATTTAAGAGGGGTTTTTTGCCCCTCTATTTTATTTTTCTAATAAAACAAAAGTTAATGACAAGTTAACAAAATCATGACATAATTCATATGTATGGAGTTCATTCCATATTCTAGTGATTCTATCTTAAGCTAATTGGCATGTTTCTTGCTGTATTTATTATAAACTAAGGATTATTTACATATGGGACAAAATATAAAACTTTTTAGTGCTATTTATGAAAAAATGCATTGGCAAGAGCAAAGACAAAAAGTAATTGCCCAAAATATAGCTAATGCAGATACTGTTGGTTATGTACCGAAAGACATAGAGCCTATTGACTTTAAAGATTTACTTGCATCATCAACCAGTAAAATATCCATGAATAATGGTCAATCACAATTAGGACTTGTAACAACTAATAATCATCATATTGATACCAATGGCCGCATAACATCTGACGGCAGTTTTAGAGCGGAAAAGCAATATAAAACTTATGAAACTGCACCTGCGGGCAACGGTGTTATTTTGGAAGAACAATTACTAAAAGCAAATGAAATTGCAATGGATCATAAGTTTGTATCTAGTATTTATAAAAAGAATTTAAATATGTTAAGAACTGCAATTAGGGGAAGTGGACAATAATTATAAAATTATTAAAAGAGGTTTTAAAATGGAACTAATGAAAGCAATGGAAGTAGCAGCAAGCGGTATGAGAGCGCAAGGCGTTAGAATGAGAGTAATCTCAGAAAATATTGCCAATGCTAATACAACAGGTAGAAATCCAAATGAGCTTCCATATCAAAGACAATTGGTAACTTTTAAAAA
This sequence comes from Micavibrio sp., assembly GCA_027047045.1. Classification (GTDB taxonomy): domain Bacteria; phylum Pseudomonadota; class Alphaproteobacteria; order Micavibrionales; family CSBR16-224; genus JAJFGX01. The sequence goes on along the minus strand of JALTWL010000206.1, from coordinate 9,626 downwards.
TATACTTGATAGACAAACTGGTGTTAGTAACGTTAAAGTTGATAAAATAATTAAGGATACAAAGGCAGATTTTCGCCTTAAATATGATCCAAACCACCCCGCAGCAGATGAACGCGGGTATGTAACATTGCCAAATGTTAATTCTTTAATAGAAATGATGGATATGAAAGAGGCTCAACGCTCATATGAGGCAAATTTAGGGATTATTGATATGAGTAGGAGTATGCTAAACAGAGCAATAGAGCTACTAAGAAATTAACTTAAAAAAAAAATTAAAAAATAAGCGAAGATACAGCAGTTTAAGGAGAGAGTTAAAATGACAGATGCAAAAATAGTAAATAATTTATATTCAAACGCATTAGAGCAGGCAAAAAAAGCAGCTGAGAATAGAGCTAGCAATAGCGATATTGCAAATACAACTGGGGCTAGTTTTAGTGATGTTTTAAAAGCATCTCTTAATAATGCGGTTGAGGCTCAACATAAAAGTGAGGCAGTATCAGCCGCCGCAGTCGCAGGCAAGGCAAATATAACAGATGTTTTGCAAGCAGTAACAGAGGCTGAAATGACTTTAAATACTGTGGTTGCTATTCGGGATAAAGTAATTTCTGCATATGAGCAAATAATGCGCTCCCCAATATAAAATATTTAGGATTTAAGTTCTTTTGAGAGCTCTGCCTTAACATCATTTTTGATTTTTTCAATTATATTGCTGTCTAATGATTTTATATGCAAATCTCTTTGGGGGTAGGGAATTTCTATCCCATTGTCACGGAATTTGTCCCAAACTTTTAACAATATATCACTTTTAATATTTCCAACTCCGTTCACAGGATCGTTAATCCAGCCCCTTATTTGCATATTAACAGAGCTATCACCAAAACCAGTAACACGAACAACAGGTTTTGGGAATTGATTTACTCTTGGTTCTTCTAGGGCGGCCTCTAAGCACAGCTCCAAAGCTTTTGGAATATCAGAATTATATGACACGCCTATATCAATATGTAGTCTTACATCATTATTACTAAATGACCAATTTTCCACCTTTTCAGTAATTAAAAGCTCATTTGGAATTAAATGTTCTTTGCCATCTCTTTGAATTATGGATACATATCTAGCACCCAGAGTGTTTACCCACCCAAAACTGCTACCAACAGCAATTACATCACCTGGTTTTATTGAGCGGTCAAGTAAAAGTATAATACCGCTAATGAAGTTTGACACAACCTTTTGCAAGCCAAAGCCAAGCCCAACACCAATAGCACCACCAAAAATAGCAAATGATGTTAAATCAACCCCAATTGCATTCAGTCCAAACATAAAGGCTGTAACGATTAAAGCTATTTTTAATAATTTACTAAATAAAACCCGAAGCGATGGAGTGAGTTCATCAATATTTTTTATTTTTTTCTCTGCGCTATTAGCAAGGATTTTTGCAACCCATAAAAATACTATAAAATAAAATGCTCCTTTAATAATCATTAAAAGAGAAAGCTTATTTTCCCCCATACCAAAACGAATACTATCCAATAATTCTGATATCATATCCCACCAGCCAACTATGTGTAGAGCAGCTATAGTCCAAACTATTCCTGCTACCCATTTTGCAACAACTTTTGAATGAACAAAAGTTGATACAAATCTAACAACAAATGCAGCGACCGATAAATTAGTTAAGATTTTTAATAAATCACTGGGCAAGTTAAGCCACTTAGCTGTTTGATAGCTAAATAAAAGCAATATTGTCATTATGGCTGGGAATAGCACTCTAACCAAACGAGAAAGCCATACTTCAGTTGTTTTTGAAAATGTTTGTTCGTCTTCTTCTTCACCTTTTAGTAGCTTTTTAATATATTTTTTACCAATAGTTGTAATTATATAGGCAATAGCAATTAAAATAATACCTACAAAAAGTTGAATTAAGCTATCTAACTGGAAAAAATTTTTAATTTGCTCAACCAATCCTTGCGCATGTTCTTGTAAAGGAATATCACTTTTTATTTCTATAATAGAGCTGGATTTTGCTTTATCTACTGCCTCAGACATATCTTCTATATTGTCTTTTTTAGCAGGCATTTTGGTTATCTCTAAAATGGAATTGCTCATATTTTAACTATTTTTTCTAGTTACCAAATAATTCAAATATGTTATATAATCATGATTAGCAGTTTAAAGCAAGATTGAGATATAAATTTAAATGACAAATATAGAAAAAATAAAAGAAATACCAACACCAGAAATATTAAAAATATATTTTGACAAACTTAAAATTAAAGTAAGAACTTTAGAACATGAACCATTATTCACTGTACATGATGGGCAAGATATCCGGGTTTTTATGCGAGGTGGTCATACAAAAAATCTTTTTTTAAAAGACAAAAAAGGAAAATTTTGGCTAATATCAGCGCTAGAGAGCACAAAAATTGATTTAAAAAAGCTACATAAAAGGATAAATTCTGCTAGGCTGTCTTTTGGCAAAGAAGATGTTATGTTTGATATTTTAGGGGTAAGACCTGGTTCTGTTACACCATTTGCAATTATAAATGATAAAAAAAAGCAAGTAAAATTACTATTAGATGAGGATATGGTTGAAAAATATGATATACTTAATTTTCATCCACTAGACAATACTAAAACAACAGAAATAAAAACTGTGGACTTAATTAAATTTATTAAATCTTGTGATATTGAATTTGAAGTTATAAACTTTAAGGAAATATTTTAAATTAAGAGAGCGCAATATGGACGATAACGTATATTTATTCCCCGCAGATGAAGCAGGTATTTCTAGTAGTGGTAATATAAAAGATACTAATATAATGGAATTTGAAAAAGACGTTATAAATATGTCTTTAAAGATACCTGTTATATTATTTATATCATCTAAAATGTGTAGTATTTGCAATAACTTAAAACCTATAGTTGAGAGGCTGGTTAAATTAAGCTCTACTAAAATGGCATTTGTTAATTTAGATATTGATACAAATCCAGAGTTAAGTGCTGCTTTACAAGTGCAAAATGTACCAACAGTTTTTGCTTTTTTTCAAGGGCAGCCAATAGATGGTTTTACTGGCAATAAACTTGAAAGCGATATTAGGAAATTTATAGATAAAGTAGCTACTTTGGCTGATGGTGAAAATCCACAAGCAGCTGCTATGCTAGAGCAAATTGAACAATTTATTGAAAAAGCTACTGAAGCTTTAAAATCTGGTGATTGGGAAACGGCGTTAAACATATATATGCGTGTCTTGCAAGCAGATGATCAAAATATTGATGCTGTAGTTGGGGTTTTACGTTCACAAATAGCAGGCGGACATATAGATGAAGCAAAAGCCTTCTTAGAGCGCTATCAAACACAAGTTGATGCGCTACCCGTAAAAATAAAATCAATTAGAACTATGTTAGATTTGATTGATGAGGCACCTAAACAAAACAGCGAAGATATGGCAAAGCCACAAAATTTAGAAGATTATTATAACTTAGCTATGGCATTGTTCAAAGAGGGGGCATATGGTCAAGCTATATTTTATTTACTTGAAATTATTAAAAAAGATAAAAAATGGGAAAATGGTCAAGCACACTCGCAATTACTTAGAATGTTTGAGGCTTTAGGTGATGATGATGAGACAACCATTAAAGGAAGACGACAGCTATCATCTTTGTTATTTTCTTAGAAAAATATAAGAATTTAGGGTAGAGCTATGACAAAAATAAAAGCAAATCCAAAATTATTAGAAATTCTTGTGTGTCCCGTTAGTAAGACACAATTAAAATATGATGTTAAAAAACAAGAACTTATTAGCGAAAAGGCAGGGCTTGCTTTTCCTATAATTGAAGGAGTTCCAATAATGTTGCCAGATAAGGCACGTATTTTATAGCTTTAAATAATATAAATAGCTAGAATAACAAATGTAGTAGATTCGATTTTAAAATTTAAGGATACTGTTATAAAGTGAGTGATAAAAATTCTAATTTCCTAGATGCTGATGAGCTAAAAGACTTGGTTGTTACAACGCTTGACGGTGATAAAGCAGAAAATATAGTTGCAATAGATTTATCCTCTAAAACAAGTATAGCTGACTATATGGTTATTGCCTCAGGTAGTTCATCTAGGCAGGTTATATCCTTGGCAGAAAAGCTTGCTATAAAATTAAAAGAATATGGCTATAAAAGCCGTATAGAAGGAAAACAGGGTGGGGACTGGGTGCTGCTTGATGCGGGCGATATTATTGTCCATATTTTTAGACCAGAAGTAAGAGAGTTCTATGCAATAGAAGATATATGGAACGTGTCATATCCTTCAGATAAAACTCTAACTACTTAAATTTTAGCCTGCGCTAATGAACTTAATGGCATCATTTTTTTCAAATAAATATAGTAAGGTTTTTAGAGCTTTTCCCCTATCACTCTTTAAATTAGGGTCATTATTTAAAATTAACTTTGCATCATCATGTGCTATTTGTAGTAAGTGAGAATGAAATTGCAGATTAGTTAATTTAAATTCTGCAAATCCACTTTGTTTTGTGCCTAACATTTCACCCGCGCCACGCAATTTTAAATCTTCTTCTGCTATTAAAAAACCATCTTCGCTATTTTTTATTATTTGTAGTCTTTTTTTTGCTATATCACCTATATTTGTGTCATATAACAATATACAATTTGACTGTTTTTCGCCTCTGCCAATACGACCTCGTAACTGATGCAGCTGTGAAAGTCCAAATCTCTCAGCATGTTCTATTACCATAATTGTTGCATTTTTTACATCTACCCCAACTTCAATGACAGTAGTTGCAACTAATAGTTTAACTTCACCATTTACAAATTTTTGCATATTATGTTCTTTTTCTTTTGCTTTCATTTTGCCATGTAATATAGCCAATTTATCACCAAATATCTCATATAGCTGTTTGTATCTATCTTCTATTGCGGCTAAATCCATTATTTCTGATTCTTCTATAAGTGGACAAACCCAATAAGCTTGAGCACCACTATTAATTTGCCTCTTTAGTGCATCTACTATATCTTGTAGCTTTGTATTTGGTATAACACTTGTAATTATTGCTTTGCGTCCAAGGGGCTTTTCATCTAGCCTGCTTACCTCCATATCACCATAAGCAGTTAATGTTAAAGTTCTTGGAATGGGGGTTGCCGTCATAATTAAAATATCGGTATTTTTTCCTTTTTCTGTTAATTTTAAGCGTTGCTTTACCCCAAATCTATGTTGTTCATCTATTACCACTAGTCCTAAATCGTGAAAAATTACATCATCTTGAAATAATGCATGTGTACCAATTACAATATTGGTTGAGCCATCTTTTATTTGTTTTAATATTTCACTTCTTTCTTTTCCTTTATATTTTCCAGTTAATAAAGATAAGTTTAGACCTAATTTTTGTGCAATATTTTTTAAATTCTCTAAATGTTGCTGGGCAAGTATCTCGGTTGGAGCCATAATTGCTGCTTGAGCATTGCATGCAACTGCATTTAGCATGGCAAAAAAGGCAACAATAGTCTTACCACTACCGACATCACCTTGCAAAAGTCGCATCATACGTTTTGAGCTATACATATCAGCATTTATTTCTTTAATAGTCCTGCTTTGTGCATTAGTTAGTTCAAAAGGAATAATTTTTTTAGTATTATCCTGTAAAATACCATCATTTTGAAAAATTCTACCATTTTGCTTTTTGTGATATTTTCTAATTAGAGCAATTGCAAGTTGATTTGCTAGCATTTCATCATAGGCAAGTCTTTCTCTAGCTAGATTATTTGGCAATAAGTCTTCTTCACTTTTAGGATTGTGCGCCTGTAATAGAGATACGTCCCAGCTGTGCCATTTTTTCAAATTTATTAAATTTTTATCAATCCATTCAGGAAGTTTTGGAAGTTTTGCTAATGACTGTTCAATAATTTTAGTCATGTTTTTACGGGTAAGCCCTGCGGTCATTGGATATATAGGCTCAACTATTTCTATTTTTTTTCTATCTTTTTCTTTGCCTATCATATCTGGATGTGGCATTTGCAACATACCGTGATAATATTCAATTTCACCGCTAATGATACGTTTTTGCCCTATGGGAAATTGTTTTTGCAGCCAAGCCTCTTTTGCATGAAAATATATCAAATATATATCACCAGTTTCATCAGAACATCTAATGCGATATGGTTTATTTTTATATTTTGCTTTTATATGTTCGTTAATTGTAACTGTAAAAGTAGCAACTTTATTGGATATGGCATTTGCAATTTTAGGGCTATATCGTCTATCTATATATTTAATTGGTAAATGAAATAAAGCATCTACGATTTTTTCTCCACCAGTTAATTTTGATATTAGCTTAACTGTTTTAGGTCCAACACCCGTCAAACCTCTAACAGAAATAAAAATACTATCAAGAATAAATGGTCGCATATTTTTTACTTTGCTAATTGGTAAATTTTAATTTATGTTTTTCAAATCATACTTCATTTTTTGCAATAAAGTAAAATATTTTAAAGGGGACTTTATGACTAGAGAAGAATTAGAAAAACTACGTAAAAAACTTATATTTAGAAGCTGGCACAGAGGAACTAGAGAAATTGATTTATTGCTAGGAAAATTCGCCAATAGTCATATAAATGAATTTGATAAAAATATGCTGTTGCAATATGATGGGTTGCTACAAAATAATGATTTAGATATATATAACTGGATAACTGGTAAAACACAGCCACCCGCAAATGCTAAATGTGATGTTTTGCAACAATTGGTTAATTTTTATAAGTGATTTTTAATAATTTTTCAATATATTGTCTATAAAATGACCTTATGATAACAGTACAAAGTTAGTTTTTTAGTGAAATGAGAATGAAATATATAACATATATACTATTGGCCATGGTTTTAGCTATATTAGCTACAAGTACATCTTTTGCTTATAATTATATGAGTGATGAAGAAAATAAGTATAAATTAAAATCTAAATATATTTATATGCTATATCATAAGCTTATTGGCAAAAAGCCAGATTTTCGCACTTGGATAGAGGGAACAGACGAATATAAAAATGCAGGACGATTAAAAAAGCTTGAAATGATTAACGAACAAGTAGCAGAGATGGAAGATGATTTTATCGCGCTTGATGTAAAAGAACCCATAGATATAAGTTTTAAAACTGAAATTTCACCATATAGTACTAAAAATCATGGTTTTTTTATAGATAGCCTGCAGCCAGATTTATTTTTTAGTTATGAATATATGGGTAAAAATATTGCACTAATACCCAAAAATATAGAAAATTATCAGTGGTTTTCTATACCGCCCGTTGATATTGAAGAAATTGACATGGATTTGTCAAAAACTAATAAAATTACTCTTCGTATAACATTGATGCCTAAATATGCTGATGATGGAGATCCTATTTATTTAGGTAGGAAGAAATATTGGTTAATTTTGGCCAAAGTAATCAATATAGAATTATGGTCTGATGATAATAGCCAACTGCTTTGGCGTGGTAAGACTATTGCCGAAGATAATGAGTTGCTAGACTTGTATAAATAAATTAAACTATCCATTAGAAGATATTTTGAACTATTTTAGGAAAATCTATGTTTACTAAGATTGGGGAGTTTTTAAAACCTATATTTGGCAAGCGTGATCATATTCCTTTACAGGCCATTACCCCAATTGACGCAGATGATCACGGTAAAATCAATAAAGGTAAAAATAAAAAACGTCGTAAAAAACGTGAATATTTATCTGAAGATACAACTGATTTATCACTTAATGCTATAGAGGCAATGTTAAAAGAGGTTATGATAGATAATATTGATTTATATGCAGATGTAAAATATATAGTAAAAGAACTTAAAAAAAGAAAAATAGAACATATAAAGGTAAGAAGTGATGAAACTCCACTAATTGCTTTGATACGTGTGGCTAAAAATTTATCAATTGAAACTAGGCTATAAAAATATTATCTTTTTATGTTGTTTAAATTTTAGGATAATTTTGCTATGCATATTTTAGTTTCTTTCATTATGATATTTATGTTGTTGTTTTCTTCTAATAGCTTTGCAAAAGATAGAGCAGTTCCTTCTAGTCAACAACAAATAATGTTATCTTACGCTCCACTAGTAAAGAAAACTGCGCCTGCGGTTGTTAATATTTATACAAAAATGGTGGTTGAACAAAGGGGGGGTGGTTTTAATCCTTTTTTTGATGACCCTTTTTTTAGACAATTTTTTGGGCAGCAATTTTTAGAAACTCCTATGCGAAAACGTATAGAAAATGCTTTGGGCTCTGGGGTAATAGTTGATAAAAGCGGGCTTATAATAACTAATGCACATGTGGTAAAAAATGCAAAAGAAATAGTTGCTATTCTATCAGATGGAGAGGAATTTAAAGCTAAAATAATTTTAATTGATGAACGCACAGATATGGCAGTTTTAAAAATCAATACTGATAGTAAAAATCTACCATATATTAAATTTGCTAATAGCGATAATGTCGAAGTTGGGGATTTGGTTTTAGCAATAGGCAATCCTTTTGGAGTTGGACAAACGGTGACTAGTGGTATAGTATCTGCGACTTCTAGAACTGCGGCGGGTGTTTCTGATTTTAACTTTTTTATTCAAACAGACGCCGCCATTAACCCTGGAAATTCTGGTGGCGCTTTAATTAACATGAGCGGAGAGTTAATAGGTATAAATTCTGCTATTTATTCAAAAAATGGTGGTTATATGGGTATAGGTTTTGCTATTCCATCTAATATGGCAAAAGTAATCGTGCATGCTGTAAAAACTGATGGTAAGCTAATTAGATCATGGTTTGGTGTATCTGCACAAGCAATTACTAACGATATAGTAGAAAGCCTAGACTTAGAAAATAATAAAGGCGCAATAATTACCTATATACACCCCGCAAGTCCTGCCAAAGACGCTGGATTAAAGTTGGGCGATATTGTTAAAAAAATAAATGGATATAGTGTTGAGCTACCAGCTGAACTTCGTTTTCGCTCTGCTATGGTTGAAGTTGGCAATAAAATAAATTTAGAAATATTGCGTAATGGAAAAACTCTAAATATAGAATTCACTGCAATCACAGCTCCAGAAGATGTGCCAAGAAACACTACCATTTTAAAGGGCTACCACCCATTTAATAATGTAACCGTAGCAAATTTATCTCCAGCGCTTGCTGATGAAATTGGTAATATTCCTATGAATGCAAAAGGTGTGGTAATACTCAAATCTGCAAGTTATGGTCGCATATCTTTTAAAGAGGGAGATATAATTAAATCAGTTAATAAAGTCAAAATAAAAAATGTTAAGCAGTTGAAAAAACTATTAAAAAAGAAACAAAGATACTGGAATATAGTAATTGATAGAAGAGGGCAAATGATAAATATTACTATATCAGGTTAAGTGATTGTTACTTATTTAGTGAAAAAACTTTTTTACTACTTGAATATATTGTTGATAGTTTTGTATATTCTACGTAGTCTATATTACAAGAAAAATGAGTTTTAAAAAAATAAAATAAAGATAACAACTATGACACAAGAACTTCTAAGCGAATATTTTCCCATTTTAATTTTTCTTATAATTGCGGTTGGTATGTCATTTATGGCGGTTATGGCCTCATTGATTGT
>JALTWL010000205.1 GCA_027047045.1 Micavibrio sp. | reverse complement strand
ACCTTACAAATATTTGAAAAAGGTGAGACGGGAAAAAAACTAGATAAAATATCCAGAGAACCGCTAATGGAAATTGGGCTTAACTATCCTCATTCTTTAGGACACGGGGTGGGCAGTTACCTATCTGTGCATGAAGGACCACAAAGCCTTTCTTCCATGGGACAAGTAGAATTAGAAGAATCTATGATAGTATCTAACGAACCTGGCTATTACAAAGAAGGTGAATATGGTATTAGAATTGAAAATCTAATCTTAATAGAAAAACTACCTAAGGCAGACAGTAACAAAGACCTCTTTAAATTTAAAAATTTAACCCTTGTACCGATTGATTTACGTTTGGTTAAAAATGAAATGCTAAGTGAGCTAGAGAGAAACTGGCTTAATTGTTACCATAGGGAGGTTAGAGAAAAACTTTTACCAGAGCTAAAGAAAAAAGACAAAGCCGCTGCAAATTGGCTAAAAAAAGCAACAGAGCCTCTACCAAACCCAAAAGCTGCACGACATTTAAGACCTAACAAAAATGGAGGTGGAAAAACTATTTAACTATAAGAGATAGGCGTGATTTAACAAATTCTTCTAGATTTTTATCTTCTATAGCAAGCTTACCATCTGCAGCAAGGGAAGCTGTTCCGTGAACAAAACACCAAATAATATCCGTTAACTCTTTTGTTTTATCATTTTTAAATTCACTTACCGCGGCTGAAAATAAAGAATAGCTCTTGCTTGCAGTCATTAAAAGAGTGGGGTGATTTTTCATATCGTTAAACTCCCGACTGAACATCAAGGCAAATAGCTCTTTATTTTTAATTGCAAATCTCACATAACAAATAGCAAAAGATTCTATTTTTTCTATGGGAGGTGAGCCTTTTTTAATACTATCTAGCATATTGATGGCTAAATTTCTAAAACCAACCTCTGCAGTTGCGGCTAATAGCTCAGCTTTATTTTTAAAATGGCTGTAAGGCGCTGTTTGACTTACATTTAAAATTCTAGCCAACCCCCTAAGCCCAAGAGCCTCCTTTCCTTGAAATTGCAGCATTTGCATGCTAGCTTCAATTAAAGCTTCTCTAAGATTGCCGTGGTGGTACTGTTTGTGTTTTTTATGTTTTTTGTGCTTTTTTAAAATAAGATTATTTGGCATGGCTCTCCCCTTCCATGTATATTGACTATTTTAGTGTTACATATGTGAAAATAATGGTCAATAAGTTATATTACCACCTGTTTTAAGTGGCTATAGTCTTTTATTTTTTTAGGTACACGTCTTTCTTTAAAATCCCAAAATATCTTTTTTCGCCTACGACAAGGTCCTGTAAATATTGGTGATTTTACAAAATTTCTAGGTCTTTCTATGGAAAGTTCAATTTTTTTATATATACCTTTAGCTGTAAATGGAACAGCAACAAATTCAGTAATTCCAGCATCTCTGGATATAATTACAGTCTTTTTCTTAGCTGCTGTTGACATCATTAAAATAGGCACATAAGCATCAGCAGTTGTTTTGCCACTTCTTATAGTTTTAACAATATCTAAGGCCTTTTCATCGTAGCTAGACTCACCTACCATATAATCTATAATTATTAAGTCAGGTTTTTGGGGGGTAAATATGTTATTATATATATCTATGTCCTTGGCAGAAAAAAAATTCCTAACACCAAATACTCTTAGTACAGCCATTAAAAGCTCTAGCATTTCTTGTGTTTCTTCTACTATTAAAATGTTGGTTTTAGAAAAGTCGTAGGCCATATGTTGATTATTTTTATTATTATTAAAAGTTAGATAACTAGCGTAGCTATATATAACTATATACCATTAAAAGCCACCCTGCAATAATATTATATACTTTAGTATAGCCCCTATAAGGATAAAATATCTTGTAATTTTTTTTAAAATAAGTTAAGTAAGTAACATCTTAAAGCAACATATGATATATTACTAAGCTAGGTGGTGACTACCTTGAAAATTTCTGAGCAAAATAATAACAAGAAAACAAAATTACTAGAGCAAATAGAATTTCCAAGTGATTTAAAAAATTTTAATACAGACGAACTACGAATACTGTCATCAGAAATTAGAGATGAAATCATAAATATAGTGTCTAAAACAGGCGGTCATTTAGGCGCTAATCTTGGGGTAGTAGAGCTAACAGTTGCAATTCACCATATATTTAATACTCCTACAGATAGACTGATTTGGGACGTTGGCCATCAATCTTACAGTCACAAAATCTTGACTGGTCGTAAAAACAAAATGAAAAATCTAAGACAGGGGGGTGGAATTAGCGGTTTTACCAACCGTAGTGAAAGCATATATGATGCTTTTGGTACTGGTCATAGCTCTACTTCTATTTCTGCTGGTTTAGGAATGGCTGTTGCTAGAGATTTAAAAGAAAAAAAAGAAAAAAATCAAAATGTAATTTGTGTTATTGGCGACGGCGCGATGAGTGCTGGTATGGCATATGAGGCTATGAATAACGCTGGCACTATGAAAAATAAGCTAATTGTAATTTTAAATGATAATGATATGTCCATATCTAAGCCAGTTGGGGCGATGAGCGCTTATCTTTCTCGTATTATTTCCTCAAAACCATATAGAAATATGCGAGAACTTGGCAAAAAAATTACAAAAAAACTCCCAGAATCTCTAAAAGAAACAGCAAGACGGGCAGAAGAATACGCAAGAGGCATGGTAACTGGTGGTACATTATTTGAAGAGTTGGGTTTTTATTACATTGGCCCTATAGATGGGCATAATTTAGAACATTTACTACCAATATTAGAAAATATTAAAAATACAGAGCAAGACACGCCAATATTGCTGCATGTTATAACTAAAAAAGGTTGTGGTTATATCCCAGCAGAGCGCGCATTAGACAAAATGCACGGGGTTTCATGTTTTGATGTAACAACTGGAATACAGAAAAAAACAGGCACAAGAGTACCATCTTATACAAATATATTTTCTAACAGCTTGATAAAAGAGGCTAAGAAAGATAAAAAAATAGTTGCAATAACCGCAGCCATGCCATTTGGAACTGGGCTTGAAGCTTTTAGACAAAAATATCCCAATAGATATTTTGATGTTGGAATTGCAGAACAACATGCAGTTACCTTTGCTGCTGGACTTGCCGCAGAAGGATTGAAACCTTTTGTTGCAATATATTCTAGTTTCCTACAGCGTGCTTATGACCAGATTATACATGATGTTGCTTTGCAAAAATTGCCAGTGCGTTTTGCAATAGACAGAGCGGGGCTAGTCGGCGCAGATGGGCAGACCCATGCAGGAGCATTTGATATAGCATATCTTGCTTGTGTTCCAAATATGGTACTGATGGCGGCATCTAATGAGCTTGAATTGACACGTATGGTAAAAACTGCGACAGAATATAGTGACTTGCCAATAGCGTTTAGATATCCAAGAGGCTTTGGTTGGGGGCTTGATATATCTGAACCTGTTAAACCACTGGAAATAGGCAAAGGAAAAATAGTAAAAAAAGGCAGTAAAGTTGCAATAATCAGCTATGGCGCAAGATTAATAGAAACGCTAGACGCAGCAAAAGCCCTAGATAAAATGGGAATATCAACAACAGTTGCAGATGCTAGATTTGCAAAACCTTTGGATATTGATTTAATAAACGAGCTAGCTAGCAATCATCAGTTACTTTTAACCATAGAAGAAGGCTCAGTTGGTGGATTTGGCTCTTTAGTTTTAAATGAACTTGTAAATAACGGTAAATTAGATAGTGGCTTAAAATTTAGAACTATTGCTCTTCCAGATATTTTTCAAAAACAAAATACTCAAGAAAAACAATATGAGGAGGCGGGAATGAACAGCTCTGCCATTATTGAGCATGTTTGCCGTGCATTGGATATAGGTGATTTAAAACATATATCTAATTTTGTATAACTCAACACTCAGTGGGTAGGAGGATTGGGTTGCTTAAACCAATAATAATTTTAAAAATAGCTATAAAATTATCGTTTTATATAATAATAAAGGCAACCATTTGTAGCACAACTACCAGAGCTATTGATTTCAATAGAGCCAGCAGGACCAATATTACTAGAATCCAACATTTGCTCTATTCTATTCATTGATTCGCTCCAAATAACAGAAGAATTATTGCTAGATATCTCTATTCTTATCACACTAGGAGGGCCTGCATCTGTAAAATATTTAACTGTATAGTCACCATTGTTTAATATTGAAAAAAATCTACCTATATCGCCATCAAATATTTTTGTTGTATCGTCTATTACATATTGTCCAGGGCAAACAATATTTTCAATAACCTCAGATGGAGTGCCGTAATTAAGTGGCAGAGTAGCTGGTGGAGTTGCAGGATATAGCGGATATGGAGGATTTGGATTATCCGTTGTGTTAATATTGCCATCAGAATTTAAATCAATAGGGTCAGGATACATAAGTACGCATTCTTGTATAGCATTTTGTATCAACTCTAAATCACTTTTTATAAGTGAGCTTGTTTTTTGTATATCAGCTGCAGTTACACTTTCCTTTGTACCGCTAGTTAAGGTAAAAGTTAGAACACCGAATATAGCGATTGCAGCAAATATATATACAATTATACTGCCACTCTCGGAGCTTGCTTGTTTGTATAATTTACACATCACTATAGTTAAATATTCCCACCCATAAAATAGATACACACAGCACCACTTTACATAAAAACGGTAAAAAAATAGTTAATTAGTCTTTATTTTACAGCTAATCTAACCCCGCCATCTAACCTAATGGTTTCGCCATTTATCATAGGATTTCTACATATATGTTCAACCAATGTTGCAAATTCGGACGCTTTTCCTAATCTTTTAGGAAAAACAGTTGTGGCAATCAGGCTTTCTCTAACCTTATCTGACATTCCTGCAAGCATTGGAGTTTCCATCAAACCAGGGGCAATGGTAACTATTCTTATCCCAAATTTTGCGAGCTCTCTTGCAATGGGCAATGTCATTCCAACAATACCTCCCTTTGATGCAGAATATGCAGCTTGTCCTATTTGCCCCTCAAAAGCGGCAACAGAAGCTGTGTTAATAATAATCCCTCTCTCATCATCACAGTTTAAAGGCTCAGCCACAGACATCTTGGCTGCAGCCAGCCTTAGTATGTTAAAGCTACCAACCAAATTAACCGCAATTGTTTTTTCAAATAGCTCAATATCATGGGGTGCTTCACGACCTACAACCCTTGCCCCTGGACAAATTCCAGCGCAATTTACAACTATTCTTGGAGTGCCAAAATGTTTTGTAATTTCTAAAAAAGTTTTTTCAACAGAACTGTTACTAGATACATCGCACTCAAAGGCTCTACCACAAACTTCTGCAGCAATTTTTTTTGCAGCCTCTAAATTTAAGTCAACAACTGCAACCTCAGCCCCTTTTGCTGCAAGCCTTCTTGCAGTTTCTGCCCCCATACCAGAACCACCACCAGTTACAACTGCAACATGTCCACAAATATCCATATCTACCTCCTCTCAATCATAGCCAAAATAATCGAAAGTAGAATAGCATCTTGTTATTTAAAATAATAGTTATAAATTCTATCTTCTATAGTGGGGATTATGTCTATTTTTACGATATATATCGCTAGTTGTGCTTTTATTTGTGAAATATCTAAGGCTAAAATTCTGCCCATCTCTAAAAAACTCATCAAAAATATTGCTTGAGTCAGGTAGCCTTCCCATTTCATACATATCTTGAGTATTATAAGAATAATTTCTGTGCCTGTTATATTCATCTTTTGTGATTTTAAAATAAATTTTAATTGCGCTAATTGCAGCTATACCATTTTGTATATCTAATATATCGTGCCTTTTAAAATTTCTAAATAGGGGAGCAAAATCAGTTCTAAGCGCTGCTTGCATTCCTAAATTATTTCCCGCTAACTCTATTTCGGTTAATATTTGGGCAACCATTGCCATTCTAACCGCTGTTCTAAATTCACCTTTAATCCCACCATGACGCCCTCTATCAGGAAAACCTCTTGCCTCTAGATAATTATTTACTAGATTATCTGCAATTGAAAAAATGACCTCTCCTTTTGCTCTGTTAGAGCTTTGCTCATTAACTACGGGATAGCCAAATCTATCAAGATTTAAGGGAATATCATAAGATGAAATACAAGCTCCACCACCTTGTTGTTGGATATAAAGACTGGCAAGATTGCTTTTTTTAAGCTCAAATAAAGCATCATCAACAATTATTTGTTTTTCAATATTGCCATTAAGAGAAGAGCTAGTATTTAAACGAGGAGAACATATTTCCGCTGCCCCTTGCCTAAAGTTATTTTCAACGTCCCAAGCGCTAGCATCAGATATTATCTTAAATCCAGAAAAAGGCAAAATTGCCAACATACCAGCGCCAATAGTTGCTTTTTTAAATTTATCTCTTAATTTTGTTAGCATAGCATACCTTATCTTAGTTTAGATATTACATTAATCATACTAGCATGATATAAAAATTATGTCAACGGCATTGACATATTTCTATTGACGTAACTAATTAAATATTGTATATCTTATCCACTCTACCCAACTAAAGAAAGCTAAATTTGTCCTATGGATAGTAAAATAGACAAAGAAAAACTTATAAATATGTCGCAGGCAGAGCTGGACGAGGCTCTGTTAAAAGCTATTAAAGAAAAAAATTTAGAAGATGTAAAATTTTGGTGTAAAAATCACGCAAATATATTGACGACTTCTGATAGTTGCCTAGCCCGTGCATATGATGTAAAAGCATATGATATATTTTACTATTTAGTTGAAAATGCCCCTAAATTGCCCGAACATGACGTAGTTTTTTCTATTAAATCAATGGCAAATAATGAAGATTTCAAAGAAATAGACAAATTTCTAGACAAAGTGGGCAAAAAGCCCGAAATGCCACCTTACTTTTTTGCAAATTTAGCAGAAGAAGGAAAACTAAACATTCTAAAATATTTTCATGCTAAAGCTTTTAACCTTAAGGGGAACGATGAAGGTTGTTGGCTTTTAACTTCTGCTGTTAAGGGGGGACAAACTGATATTGTTAAATTTTTAATAGAAGAAGTACAGATAAGTGCAGATGAGCCTAAAACTACAGCTGCTTTATCTGCAGCTTTGGTTGGAAATCTTGAAATATTTGAATATTTACACAAAGCGGGGGCAGATATACTAGCAACAGATAATATAGCGCTGTTTCACGCAGTTGAAAAAGGTCATTTAGACATAGTTAAATATATAATATCAACAGGGGTAGATATAGATATTAACGGTAAAGAGGGCGCATTTTTACTGGCATCTTCTATTCTTGCTCCTAAAGATGATGTATTTTTCTATTTAAGCCACGAAGTTGAAATAAACTCTCCAGAGGCCTACAATACTGCACTTTATAAGGCCATAGTAACGGGTAAAAAAAGCTATATACCTTATATTTTAAGTCAAAATATTGATATAAATTCTAATTATTTTATGGCTTACTTAAAAGAGCGAGATAACAGTGTAGTTGAGGATTTGAGGCATAATATCTTTATGGTTGGTGTTTTATATGAAGACCCTAGCACCTTACTTGGAATTGCCACAATAACTGAGCATTTCGATATTGCTTTAGAGCTACTAAAGGCAGATACCGACATAAAAACTGGTAATTTTGATGTATTTAAACAGCTTGAGCAGGGAAATAGTGGTTTTTTGCAAATAAAAAATAAAAATAGAGATAATTTTATAAATGAGCTTTTAAAAAATTTAGAAGATATCATAGATGAAAATACTAACCCTAGCGTTTTTCAAATATTATTTGATGAAACTAACGCTAGTGATATGGAAAAATATATAAACCCCAAAACTATATCAAAAGATAAGGTTAACATCATTTTAAAAAAAGCAGTTGAAATATCTAAATGGAAGTTTGTCCATAAAATACTAAAAGATTACAATTGTGATATTGATGATGATTTTATAATGCAAAAAGCTGTTTTATTTGAAAAAACTGACATTTTAACAATGCTAATTAACAGAGGCGCAAGCAAAGAAAAACTAAGGGAGCTTTCGCCCAAGCTTTTATTTGATATAACAGAAAAACCAAAAATAAAAGCAGAGCTTAAAAGAAAAAAACTAGAGAAGAAAAAACAAAAAAAGGTCAAAAAAGAGCAAGAACTAAAAAAATACACTAGCTTTAGAAAACATATACCAAGACGCAGATTTTAAGGTAAAAAACCTTCACTTTTAATTATATAGTTATATAGTTTTTCTATTTTTACTGGCAGTCCATAATTTGCGGAGCTATCCCACATTTTTGAGAATATGAAATCTATAAATTCTTGTTCAAGCAGAGCTTTTTTATAAATTTCGCCAGTCAAACTTTTTATTTTTTTACCATCACGAACAGCCATTTTTTCCAGCACATATATAGCAAGTTGGGCAAGCTCTGGCTTAAAATTAGAGCTAATATTTGGCGTTCGCATAGATGTTTGATGGTCAACATTTCTCCCATAAGTTGCCGCCACAGGTGAGCCGTGAATTTTAAACTGTGCGTGCGCCCATTTTTGATATGACAGCTGAATGCGGTTATGTAACAGCTCTAAACTATCATTTTTAAAAGCTGTGTGGTTTTGACATTTTTTAAAAACTTCCACAGGGCTGTTGCGTCTTCCATTTTGTGATAATGGTCTTTCATATAGCATAAAATATGAAATGACGTCCATTTGCTCAAAGCTGCGCCCTAATTGTTCTTCATCAAATTGTGTAACATTGCCAGATTTATCTTTTGGCTGTAGCTCTGCAGATGGTTTGTTTTTAAGGGTAAGTTCTAAGGCTTTAATAGGCTCTACATCTTCTAAAAGCCCGCGCTCCATCAAAATCTTCATATGGTCAAGCTGTCTTTGTTTATTTTTGTGAGCGTTACCGCTTATCATACCGCCGTGTAAATCACCTCCCCAAGTGGCATATGAATTTCTACCCTCATCTAGATTGGGATTGGCAATTGCAAGTTTATTTTCAACATTTGCATATAGCATAATCATTACTTGTCGCATGCGGGCTTGAATATTTTCATAGGCAATAGAGTTTATTTCATTGATAGCGCACGCATCTTTGCCAGAGTATATCTTGGCATATAGTTCCAATAATTCTTGTAGATTTTTATATTCAAATTTTGCTCCAATTCCAGTTGCAAGTGCCTTTGCTGCATTTAGAGTATTCTCAGAGCTATTATCCGTTCCCATATAAACGCAAGTTAGCATATTTTGCATGATAAAGTTTACCACCTCTGCCTTGCCCTTATCTTTATACATGGCAATGGCTTCATCTTTGAATTTTAAATATGGCATGGCGACAAAAAAGCCTTCTATTCCAAGCTCACTTATCGCAAGTTCTATCATTACTCTGACTTTAGTTGCGTTATAGCCAGAATCTGCGCCACCGCTAAGCGCTTCAACAAAGCCATGAATTTTGTTTTTGCGGGCATAATCAAACAGCCATAAACATTCACATCTAAGCTCTTCTTCAAATTCTTGATAGTTGCTATATTCCCATTTTGCAGGCCCATCTTGCACTGCAGGTGGATATTCATTTGCAAAGCAATGTTCAATTACTCTATGCGGTTTGTTACCTTTATCTTTAGCTGAGTTTACTTCGACTATTTGGCTAGTATAGGCAACATCTTTAAAACTACATCTTTTGTCTTCTGATATTATTTTTCCATCTTGCGCCATAATTCTACTGCCAAATTGGGCAAAGCTAGAGCCTGATGAGCCAAGCCCATCTGTATGCACAAAAACTGAGCAATATTTTGAGGCAAGCTTGCAAAGTTCGCGATGTTTTTCTATTTTGCCTGCCTCAGGCGGGCTGGCATTTGGGTTAATTGCAATTGTTATATCAAAATATCTTGCCTTTTGGGCAAGAGGATTGTCTTGCTCATAGCTAGAATTATCCTCTGAATTATCAAATTTTGAGCCCACCCAATATTCTTCACACATTACATGTGTTATATTGGCGTACCTGTCGCGCCCAGAGTCGTATATTCCTATTACGGGAGCGCCAAATGGGATTTTTTTACTATTGGGGAGCTCTATTTCTATTGTTCCATGATAGCTGTTTTCATATCTATTAGCGGCATTTTCGGACCATTCTTCAAAATGTCTTTTCTCATAACCACGTTCATAGTTAAATAAATATCTTTTGGCGGACATTGATATTATCTCACCAGCTGTAATTATGCTTTGTACATTAAAATGATTATTTATGCGGTTGAAAAGTGGATTTTTGCGACGCTCTGGCTGTGATGGCAAGTTCTTATCTGCAAAATACCATGTGTGTCCAACAGATATTATTAAATTGGGATTTAGCTCTTTTGTGTAAGCTGCAATCTTATCTAATAGTTCATAGGTTTTTTGATTATCAAAATAGTAAAAATTATCACTACATTCGTAGCCTGTAAGTGTGAGTTCTTCTAAACATAGAATATCTGCTTTGTCTTTAACAGCAAGCTCTATTGCGCTTTTAATATTTTTAACATTACGTGGCCAGTCCATTGCGGTTTGGTTACAACTGGCAGAGGCTATTTTTAGCTTAAATTTTGTCATATTTTAAATATCTACTACTTAAGTTAAATTCAAATCATATTTAAATTAGCTATATTTATATCACAATAACTTAAAATATCTTAAAAGTTTTTCTACTTTACAATTAAGGGTAAAAAAAGCTATACTGTAAGTTCAGTTAAGGGTAATATTTTACTCTATTTCTTAGCTAACCCAACTTAGGATTTTTTCAATGCACGGTATTCCCGCTGACCTATCTGCGTCCAATATTATGGTTGTAAATGACGACGGTATTCACGCACAAGGCATTAAAATATTAGAAGAATGTGTAAATAAAATAGGGGCAAATACCTATGTCATAGCACCAGAAAATGAACAATCAGCAGCAGGGCATTCTTTAACTATTCACTCACCTCTTAGAATACGCAAATATGATGGTAAACATATATCTGTATTTGGCACTCCTACCGATTGTGCTATTATGGGCATACAGCATGTGATGCAAGGTAGCCCTCCTGATTTGGTTATATCTGGCATCAATCATGGTAAAAATGCTTGTGATGATATTACCTATTCTGGCACAGTGGCAGCTGCGATTGAGGCTACCCTGCTTGGTTTTCCAGCAATTGCTTTTAGCCAGCATATAGCAGATGAAAGCACAGATTCTAACAGCCAAATAAACTGGGAAATGGCAAAAAAAAATGTAACGCAAGTGCTAAAAATGCTATCTGGTATGGAGCTTTTACCGATGACTTTGCTTAACGTAAATTTACCCCTGTCAAATAAAGAGCCAAAAGGGATAATTGTAGTACCACAAGGACATTATAACGCAACAGGGGACGATTTACTTGAATGTGAAGACCCTAGAGGTAAAAAATATTTTTGGATAAAACCCCCACCAAAGATGGAATATGACGGTATTTCTGAGGATATAGGCGCATTAAATGATGGTTATATAACAATTACTCCGCTTAGCTTGAATTTAACTAATTGGGATATGTTGAAAAAAACTAAGGAATATATTAACAGATGAATATAAACACTACTATTGCTGCTCGTAAAATACGTCTTATTATGAAACTTCGGCGTTCTGGCATCACAGATACAGCTGTTTTAAGCGCGATTGAGCGCGTACCAAGAGAGTTCTTTGTGCCAGAGGCGTTTATAGACCAAGCCTATGAGGATATAGCCCTGCCAATTGGACGTGGACAGACAATAAGCCAACCTATGGTGGTTGCTGCCATGACACAGGCTTTGGATTTAAACAAAAAACATAAAATCCTAGAAATAGGTACAGGCTCTGGCTATCAAGCAACTATTTTATCAAAACTCTGTCGCAGGGTATATAGTATAGAAAGACACAGACCCCTGCTTAGGGTGGCAGAAGAAAGATTTAGAGAGCTTAGAATATACAATATTACAACCAAGACAGCCGATGGCATGCAAGGCTGGATTGAACAAAAGCCATTTGATAGGATAATTATTACAGCAGCGGCGGCTGAGCCACCAACTATTTTATTAGAGCAAATGTCCGTTGGTGGGATAATGATAGCCCCAATTGGTAAACAAAAAGATGCTCAACATATATATAAAATCACCAGAACAGAAGATGGTTATGACTATGAATGTTTGATGCCTGTGCGTTTTGTGCCATTACTTCCAAAAGTCGCACCCCATCATATAGAAACCACAAAAGAAAATGGTAACATTCTAGATAGTAATGAGGAAATATGTACAAAAGAGCCTTGTTTTATCTAAAATTTAGAGCTTTTGCGATATTTTTAACCGTTATATTTATAACGATTTTGTCGGGCTGTGTAAAAAATACAACTGTAAATGTTGCAAATATTGGGCTAAATACAGATACGATTAGAGGAACTCTTCTTATTCGCTCCCAAGATAATCTCTGGAATATATCAAAAAGATTTAAACTGCCAATTCGTGATATAATCAACGCAAATTCTATTAGCCCACCTTACAGACTAAAAACAGGGGATAGAATAAAACTCCCCAAACCAAAAGAATATATAGTTAGAGAAAATGACAGTATTTATAGTATTTCCCGCTTATTTAACATAGGCGTGGGTGATTTAATACGTATAAATGATATGCGTCCTCCATATAAAATATATACAGGCCAAAGATTAAAATTGCCCAACTATAGCACTACAAAAAACATAGCTCCCTCAAAATATAGCAAAAAATACAGCAATAATAGCTATAACCCTAAAACAAAATCTTACAAAATAACACGTCCAGCTGGTAAAAAAGCTGTCGCAATTGAAAAAAACACAAGCTACAAAAATTATAAAAGTAAAAATGTGCCTCAAAGCTATAAATATATCTGGCCTGTTAGAGGTAAAATAATTTCTTCTTTTGGTCCTAAAACTGATGGCTTGCAAAATGATGGTGTAAATATTGCCGCCCCAAAAGGAACACCTGTTAAATCAGTTTTATCTGGCAAGGTTGTATATGTTGGTAATGAGCTTAGTAGTTTTGGTAACCTAGTTCTAATTAAACATGACAATGGGATAATTAGCGCTTATGGACATTTAGACAATACCAAAATTGCTAAGGGAGATATAGTAAAACAAGGCGATATTATCGGTACAGTCGGCAGTAGCGGTAATGTTAGCACTCCACAGCTGCATTTTGAACTTAGACGGGGCTCACAAGCTATCAATCCACAAAATTATTTAATATAAAAATTGGCACATATTTTGCTTTGTTTAATTATGTGGAGTTAACCTTAAACATGATTTGTGGTCTATTTATAAATGAGCTTACCTATATATAATAATAGTAATGCTAGAACTTCTGGTTATATGCCTATCTGGGGGCAAGAAAAGCCATCTGGGGAAAGAAATTCCCCCCAAGCTGGCAATGATAAAAGCGATTTTAATAAATTAGTATCTAAAGAATATAGCCCCCAAGAGAGAAGCGCGGGTATTTCACGCATGCAGGAAATAAATACAGATGGTTGGAGCTTTTTTGACTTTTTAGATATAATAAATCCTCTGCAACATATCCCAATAGTTAGCACAGTATACAGAGCAATTACTGGCGATGAAATAAAACCAGTGGCAATGGCAATAGGTGGGGTGGTATATGGTGGACCAATTGGAATTATTAGTGGCAGTATTAACGCAGCAGTTGCAGAGGCAACAGGACAAGGAGTAACAGAAAATTTAGTTGCAATGGCAACTAAAAAAGACAACAATAACCAACAAATAGAGCAAAATAGCAAAATTATGCTTGCCAAAGAAAATAGCGTTGAAAATACAGAAAATTTTGTCGCAGCTGCTGCTGTGAAACCAGTAAATACTGTAATTGGCACAGAAAAAAGCCCTGCATTAAAACCAGATATTAAGAGCCATAATTTCCTACCTCCAGAGCTAATAGCACAAGAAATGATGTCAGCGCTGGATAAATATCAAGAAATGAAAGACAATAGTCAGCTGTAAAAATTTTAAAAATTATATTTCAATATCAATATTTCTGTTTTACTCTGTATTTATAAGGGGGGTAGCTAACTTGCGCTAGGTTAAAGATGAAAATACAATTTTTACTTATATTCTTGCTTTTTTTATTTACGGCTGGTTGTTCAACTACCTTTTTAAACACTACACAAACTATTCGTTTTATTGCTCCTAGCGCTAATTACGCTTATTGTTTGCTTGAAGCAGATGGGCAGAAATATCAATTTTCTATTCCAGCAAAAATAACGGTAGAACGCTCAAAAGATGATATGTTGCTCACTTGCCAAAAAGAAGGCCATATAACAGCTACACGACATATAAAATCAAAGTTAAAGTCAAAGTCAGAAAATATTATAAATAAAGTTGAATATTTTGCTTCTAGCATAAATACTATTAGTAGAGTATTTTATGAATATCCAGAAATTGTAACAGTATCACTTGTGCCAGAAAATTAAATCCTCTAAAATTTTAGATATAGCCAAATGCACATAATTGAACTAAGTGAAAAAAATTTAACAAATAAAATAAAACCAAAGATAAGACCTATATTACTTATAGGTAATTTTGAT